>JAJKIB010000378.1 GCA_021154745.1 Mycobacterium sp. | reverse complement strand
GAGGAGATCGACCGGATGATCAAGGATGCCGAGGCGCACGCCGACGAGGACCGCCAGCGTCGCGAGGAGGCCGACGTCCGCAACCAGGCCGAGTCGCTGGTGTACCAGACGGAGAAGTTCGTCAAGGACCAGCGCGAAGCCGAGGGCGGTTCGAAGGTCCCCGAGGACACGTTGACGAAGGTCGACGCCGCGATTGCCGAAGCCAAGACGGCGCTCGAGGGCACCGACATCGGTGCGATCAAGTCCGCGATGGAGAAGCTGGGCGTCGAGTCGCAGGCTCTGGGTCAGGCCATCTACGAGTCCACCCAGGCCGAGCAGGCGGCCGGAGGCGGTGCGGATGCCGGACCGGCCGGGTCCTCGCAGGATGATGTCGTGGACGCCGAGGTTGTCGACGATGACCGGGAGAACAAGTGAGCCAAAACGATTCGTACGAGCCGGTGACCGTCACCGACAAACGGCGTATCGATCCCGAGACTGGCGAAATCCGTGACCAGGCGACCGGGCCGGCCCCCAGTGGGCCGGCCCCGGAAGCCGCGGGACCTACGTCGGATGAGGTTGACGAACTGAAATCCACCCTGCAGCGCGTCAAAGCAGAGTACGACAACTACCGCAAGCGCGCGCTGCGCGACCAGCAACTCGTCGCCGAACGAACCAGGGCCGCCGTTGTCACCCAACTGCTTCCGGTGCTCGACGACCTCGAACGCGCCCGCAGCCACGGTGACCTGGAGTCCGGTCCGCTGAAGTCGGTCGCCGACAAGCTGGCGACCGCCCTTGAGGGCCTTGGTCTTTCGGGATTCGGCAACGAAGGCGACGAATTCGACCCGTCGCTGCACGAGGCAGTTCAGCATGAGGGCGAGGGAACGCATCCAATTGTCGGCACTGTGATGCGCCGCGGATACAAGGTCGGCGATCAGGTGGTGCGCCATGCTCTCGTCGGCGTCGTCGACACCGTGCCGGATGCCAATGAAGCCGGGGACACACCCGATAACGGGGACGAGCCGGCCGATGAGGCCGCAGAATCGTAAAAACTACTAAAAGAAGAGGTAAGGAGGTGACGCGTTATGGCCCAACGCGAATGGGTCGAAAAGGACTTCTACAAGGAGCTCGGCGTCTCCTCTGACGCCAGCGCCGACGAGATCAAGCGGGCCTATCGGAAGTTGGCCCGCGATCTTCATCCCGACACCAACTCCGACCCGGGTGCCGCCGAGAGATTCAAGACGGTATCCGAGGCGCACAGCGTGCTGTCGGATCCGGCTAAGCGCAAGGAATACGACGAAACCCGACGGTTATTCGCGGGCGGTGGATTCGGCCGCGGCCGCTTCAGCGGCGGCAACTTCGGCGGATTTGCCTCCGATGGCGCCGAGTTCAACCTGAACGACTTGTTCGACGCGGCCGGGCAGACCGGCGGTGCGAACATCGGCGACCTGTTCGGCGGGCTGTTCGGCCGTGGCGCGCAGCCGCGCCCCAGCCGGCCCCGCCGCGGCAACGACCTGGAGACCGAAACCGAGCTGTCGTTCATGGAGGCCACCAAGGGCGTGGCGATGCCATTGCGGCTCACCAGTCCGGCGCCATGCACGAATTGCCATGGCAGCGGGGCCCGTCCGGGCACCAGCCCGAAGGTGTGCCCCAACTGCAACGGGTCCGGCGTCGTCAGCCGTAATCAGGGTGCGTTCGGGTTCTCCGAACCGTGCACCGAATGCCGGGGCAGCGGCTCGATCATCGAGCACCCGTGCTCCGAGTGTCAGGGCACCGGGGTGACCACCCGCACCCGCACCATCAACGTGCGCATCCCACCGGGCGTCGAGGACGGCCAGCGGATCAGGCTGGCCGGCCAGGGCGAGGCCGGCCTGCGCGGCGCCCCGTCGGGTGACCTGTATGTGACCGTGCATGTCAAGCCGGACAAGGTGTTTGGCCGCGACGGCGACGACCTCACCGTCACCGTACCGGTCAGCTTCCACGAGTTGGCGCTCGGTGCAACACTTTCGGTGCCGACGCTGGAAGGCAAGGTCGGTGTGCGGGTGCCCAAGGGCACATCGGATGGCCGCATTCTTCGGGTGCGGGGACGTGGGGTCCCGAAACGCTCAGGCGGCCACGGCGATCTGCTCGTCACCGTCAAGGTCGCGGTGCCGCCGAACCTGGAAGGTGAAGCGCAAGAAGCGCTGGAAGCCTACGCGAAAGCGGAACGGGCCCTTGGCTTCGACCCGCGCGCCGGTTGGGCGGGTGCGTGATGTGCCGCGCACGCGAGGAGCACTAGATGGCAAAGAAAGACGATGCCCGCACCTTCCTCATCTCGGTGGCGGCCGAGCTGGCCGGCATGCATGCGCAGACGTTGCGCACCTACGACCGGCTCGGCCTGGTCCGCCCGCAGCGCAGCTCCGGCGGCGGACGCCGCTACTCGGAGCATGACGTCGATCTGCTGCGAGAAGTGCAGCGGCTGTCGCAGGACGAGGGTGTCAATCTTGCAGGCATCAAGCGCATCATCGAGCTGACAAATCAGGTCGAGGCGCTCAGGGCTCGGCTCGTCGAGTTGTCAGAGGAACTCGACGAATTGCGCGCCAGGCAGCGCCGCGACCTTGCGGTCATGCCGAAAAGCACGGCGGTCGTGGTCTGGCAGCCGCGCAACAAGCGCTGAGACGGGCGGCCGATTACCCTCCGCCGAGTGCACGGTTGTTGTACCCAAAACGCGAGAAAGGGTGTTAGCAACCGTACTTTCGACGAGTGCTGTCAGGCGACCTTGATCGAAAACTGCGCGACGGCGGACTCGCCGGGCGACACCACCCGATAGCCGCCACGTCGCAGCGAGTCGGTCGGAGCCGCCATCGGCTCGAAGCACACCACGTCGTCGTCGCCCGGCGCGAACACCTGCGCCGCGGTAAATCCCTCGTCGAAGTGCACCTCGATGCGACGATTCCCGCCCGACACCGCGAACACGGCACCGTCCGGCACTTCGTCGTATCCGTCGTCTAAGAACTTGTCGCCCAACGTTTCTGTAGTCGCCTCGTGGACTTCCATCGCACCGGTCGGGATGCCCCACGCGTTGACCGGACGGAACCGCATGGCCGGCGTCTCGATCTGCCACTGCGCTCGCGGCACGTCGGGCAGCTGTAGATACGGATGAAATCCGAAGCACAACGGGACGCGAGAGCCCGTCGTCGCCGTCACGGTCGTCTTCACGGTGAGTATTCGGTTGTCGAGCGTGATGTCCAGCTCGACCAGATGTGGAAACGGGAAGGTGGCCAGCAGCCCCGGGCGCGCCGCGAAATCCAGTTCGGCGGTCAGCTGCGATTCGAGCTGCGCGGTGACATGCCAGTCGGGATAACCGGCAAGCGTGCCGTGAATAGGCACGCCATGCTGGTCGGTGCGCACCCCGCCGGTGCCCGGGGTCAGCGTGACGACGGCGCCGTCGACGCCATAGCCGTTGCTGCTCAACCGGTTCGCCCACGGGTACAGGATCGGGATGCCCATCGTGCGGTGCGTGGATACGTACACCTGCAGTCCGCGGCGCTGCCCGAGTAGTTCTGCGCCGTCGTCAGACAGTGACGTGGCGACCATGCCGGCATTGGGGACGTAGGTCGCGGTGAGCGACGATGCAGGGTCCCGCAGGGTGACGTACTCAAACTCCGGCATGGGTCCCGATCCTGCCATGCTCAGGTTGCGAGTGGATCGTGTTGTATGCGCTCGGCGGGTGCGCCCCTTGCGATCAGCGCTGCCTTGGTGGCCTCGACCATCGCCGGCCCGCCGCAGACCAGGATCTGCCGATCGCCCCAGCCGCCGTAGCGCGTCACCACGTCGGGCAGCATGCCCGTCTGCCGCACATGCAAGCCGCGAGGCGGCTCGACATCCGGGTACTCGGCGGCCCACGGCGGTTCGGTGTTGTACTCCGACACCGGCGTCACCGACAGCCACGGGTTCGTCGACGCGATCTGCCACAGCGTGCGCAGGTCGTAAAGCTCACTGGGATAGCGGGCGCCGAAGAACAGATGCACGCGTGGGTTCTCGCCGTAGCGGGTGAGGTCCATGATCAGCGTGCGTAACGGCGCCAGACCCGTGCTGCCCGCGACCATCAGCACGTCGCCGCCGTCGCGGTCGACGTGCATGCCGCCGTGCGGGTTGGACAACCGCCACCGGTCACCGGGCTTGGTCTCACCGACGATCGCGGTGCTGACCATGCCGCCGGTGACCGAGCGGATGTGGAACTCGATGGCTCCGCTACGGTCGGCGGGGATCGCGGGGCTCAGATAGCGCCACCGCCGCGGCCACTGCGGCACCTGGACCGTGACGTACTGACCAGGGTGGTAGTACAGCGGCTGATCCAGCTGCAGCCGGACCACCGAGACGTCGCGCGTGATTCGCACATGTTCGATCACCGTGCCGTCGCGGTACGGCGGGCCTTTTTCGGCGTCGGCGGCGCCGCGCATGACCCCGATGATCAGCGCGACCGCGTCGCGGGTGGCCTCGGCCAGCTTGTCGTCCCAGCTTTCGATCAGATGAGTGCGCAGTGTGGTGAACAGCGCGTCCTGCATGCTGTCGTAATGCCGTTGTGTGACACCGTACTTGCGGTGGTCGCGCCCCAGTTGAGCGAGAAACGCCACCGGCTCCTGGGCCCGCTGGGCGATCAACTCGGAGAACAGCCACGTCATCGCCTTGGCAAACGCGGTGCGCTGCGCATGCATATCGGGCGGAAACAGGTCGCGGGCCGAGATGTCGATGGCGAACCAGCGGGTGTAGAACCTGCGAATCAGTTCGTCGGACCCCAACGCAGGATCGACCGTGTCGCGCAGCATGCGCAGCGCGTCACGGTCGTCGAGTCCCACGCCGCCCGAGTTTAGGCGGGCACA
The DNA here is from genome assembly GCA_021154745.1 of Mycobacterium sp. Lineage (GTDB taxonomy): Bacteria > Actinomycetota > Actinomycetes > Mycobacteriales > Mycobacteriaceae > Mycobacterium. Next base: position 2,961 of record JAJKIB010000378.1, on the reverse strand, counting down.
AACCTGCGCGGACGCACGGCGGCGAACACGATCAGCGTCGCCCCTGCCAGCGCCCAACAGGTCAGCACGACGATCGCGCTCGTCGCACCCGCGCCGTCGAAGAACGCGGTGGACCGAAGAAGTGTGGCGTTCGCGCCCTGCGGCAACCACTGACCGAGCGTGCCCCAGCCGCTCGGCAGCATCTCCGGCGCGCTGTTCAGGCCCGACAGCGGGTTGCCCAGCAGCAGCGCCAGCAACGCACCGATCGCCAGCCCGGCGCGACCGAACAGCGAGCCGAGGCCCAGCATCGACAGGCCGGCGGCCAGCAGCCCTAGGGTGAGCCCGGCCGCGACGCCCCAGACGTTGTGGTCGATGGAGCCGAACACGTAGCGCAACAGCGCGGCGATCGTGGTGCCCGCCACCGCGGCGAAAACCACCGCGGCCGTGAAGCGCGTCCACACTTCACGCTTGAGCAGCAGAACCAGGGCGACCGCGGGCAGCAGGCCGGCCAGGGTGATCGGCAGCGCCGAGGCGGCCAGGCCCGCGCCGCGTGGATCGTCGGCGGTCGGCGGGGCGAGGTCCTCAATCTGCAGCGGAACGCGGGACTGCTGGGCGACGCCGTTGCCGATCTGCGTCAGCATCTGCGCGACCATCGGGCTGCCACCAGTGGCGACCAGCAGGCTGCGGCCATCAGGCCCAAAGGAGATGCCGCCATAGACATCCCGGTTGCGGATCGCGTCCCGCAGCGCCGCCTCGCCGGGATAGTAGGTGATCGCAAACGCTCCGGGCGCGTGTTGCTCGAGGACGTCGGCGACCTGACCACTAGCGGCCATCGGCCCGGCCGCGCCGATCGGGATGTCGTGCGGCTTGGAGCGTACGGCCGGAAGCGCGAACGCGATCGCGAGGATCGCCAGCGCGACGGTGAGGACGACGATGATGCCGGTGGCGCGGATCGCCGCAGGTGGTTCATGGACGGGTACGGCGTGATGCGTGTGCTTCGGGACCGTATCGGTGGTCATCGTCTGTTCCTTTTCATCAACCGTTGAATTTCGTTTCACGCCGCCGCTGACGTGGCAAGCAGGCCTCGCAGCAGCCGTCGGCCTCGGTGAAGTCTGGAAATCACGGTCCCGATCGGGGTCCCCATGATCTCCGCGATCTCCCTATTCCGGAGGCCCTCGACGTCGGCGTAGTAGACCGCCAGCCGGAACTGTTCAGGCAGCTCCTCCATCGCCGCCTTGATCGCGGCGTCCGGCAATGCTTCCAATGCCTCGTCTTCGGCCGAGCGCAGACCCATCGACGTGTGCTGCGCCTGCATAGCCAGCTGTTGATCGGTGATCTCGTCGGTGGGGAACAGTGCCGGCTGCCGACGTCTCTTGCGGTAGCCGTTGATGTAGGTATTGGTCAGGATCCGGAATAACCACGAACGGAGATTGGTGCCCCGCCGGAATGTGTGGAAATTGGCGTAGGCCTTCACCATGGCGTCCTGCAGCAGGTCCTCTGCGTCGGCGTGGTGGCGGGTCATCCGGAATGCCTGCCGGTACAGCGGCCCAAGCAGCGGCGTGACGTCGCGCATGAAGGTTGCGGTCAATTCGCTTGTGTCACTGGCTGATTCAGCCGGGCAAGCGGTCACGGGTGATCGTCCCTCCGGTCGGACGGGCCTCGCGCCACGGTGTACGGTCGCGAAAGGTCGGCACTGGTTGGGTTTCAAGTCGTTCGAGGTGATCGGTCTGAAGGCTGGAGATCGCAGAACTGCGGGACGTGCGGAAAGCACGCCGCTGCATGGCGATGACGATGATCAGCGATCCGACCACCGCCCAGCAGGTCAGCACCGCGATCGCGGTGCTTGCGCCGGCGCCGTCGAAAAACGCCGTCGAGCGCAGCAGGCTCGCGTTGGCGCCTTGGGGCAGGAACTGGCCCAGGGTGCCCCAGCCGCTGGGCAGCAATTCGGGCGCGCTGGTCAACCCCGACAGCGGGTTCCCGACGAGCAAGGCCAGGAGTGCACCGCATACCAACCCGACGCGGCCGAACAGCTCGCTGAGGCCGAGTATCAACAGGCCGGCGGCCAGCGCCCCCAGCGTGAGTCCGCCGGCCACGGCCCAGAAGTTCTGGTCGATCGAGCCGAGTACATACCGCATCACCGCCGTGATCGTCACGCCCGCCAGCGCCGAGAAGGCGGCGGTGGCGGCGATCCTGATTCGTACGTCGCGGCGGACCACCAGCGTCAGTGCCACCACCGGGAGAAATCCGGCCAGCGTGATCGGTAGCGCGGCGGCGGCCAACCCGGTGCCGCGCGGATCGCCGGACGGAGGCGGTGCCAGGTCCTCGGTGTGCAGGGGAACGCCGGTCTGCTGGGCCATGCCGTTGCCAAACTGGGTCAACAGTTGCGCGACGGTCGGGCTCGCGCCGGTCGCGGTCAGCAACATGCGGCTCTCGGGTTGCACAACGACGCCGCCGTACACGTCGCGATCGCGAATGGCGCCGCGCAGCGCCGCCTCGTTGGGGTAGATGGTGAGCGCAAACGCGCCGGGCGCGCTGTGCTCGAGCATGTCGGTCACCTGACCGCTGGCCGCGGGCGGGCCAACGGCGCCGATCGGTACGTCGTGTGGCTTCGACTTGGCCGCCGGCAGGGCGAATGCGATCGCAATCAGCGCGAGCACTGCAGCGAGTGCGAGAAGAGCACCTATGGCGCGCAATGCTTCCGGGGGCTCGTGCGCCGACGACGCGTCGTGCGTGGATCGGGTGGGTGACATGGTGGCCACGCTGCCTCCTCATTTTCACCTTACGTTGAATTATTTCGTACAGCCTATCTCGGCCACGCCATCATTTCAACACCGATTGAAATGATAGTGTCGCCATATGCCGTCACCAGCTCAGACGACGAAGCGCCGGGGCCGCCGCCAGGGCGAACCGGTGTCCCGTGATGCGGTGCTTTCGGCGGCCAAGCAGCGGTTCGCCACCGAGGGTTACGAGAAGACGACGCTG
>JAJKIB010000377.1 GCA_021154745.1 Mycobacterium sp. | reverse complement strand
TACCTGCGGCTCGTCACCTCCGGCATACCGATCCTTGGCGCGTTCATGTTCAACGGCATCTACAAGTTCGGTTCGTATCACTTCACGTGTACCAACGTCTTCACCAACAAGGTGCCCACCGACGCCTACCGCGGCGCTGGCCGGCCGGAGGCGACGTTCGCGATTGAACGGATGATGGACGAGCTCGCCGCCGAGCTGTCGCGTGACCCGCTCGAGCTGCGTGCGCAGAACTGGATCACCCACGAGGAGTTTCCGTTTGACACCGTCGCGGGGCTGACCTACGACTCCGGTAACTACGAGGCAGCCACCGCACAGGCGCGGGAGTTGTTCGACTACGACGCGTTGCGGCGTGAGCAAGCCGAACGCCGCGAGCGCCAAGACCCGGTACAGCTCGGCATCGGGGTCTCGACGTTCACCGAGATGTGCGGCCTGGCCCCATCGCGGACGCTCGGCGCGCTGTCCTACGGGGCGGGCGGCTGGGAGCACGCGGCGATCCGGATGCTGCCGACCGGCAAGGTCGAGGTCGTCACGGGCTCGTCGCCGCACGGTCAGGGCCACGAGACCGCGTGGAGCCAGATCGTCGCCGACCAACTGGGCGTCGCGTTCGAGGACATCGAGATTCTGCACGGCGACACGCAAACCTCGCCGCGCGGGCTGGACACCTACGGGTCGCGATCACTGGCGGTCGGCGCGATCGCGGTGGTCAAGGCGGCGGAGAAGGTGATCGCCAAGGCCAAGCCGTTCGCGGCGCACATGATGGAGTGCGCGGAGGACGACCTCGAGTTCACCAAGGGGCGATTCCGCGTGACGGGTACCGAGAAGGCCGTCACGCTCGCCGACGTCGCGCTCGCCGTGTTCGCCGCGCATGATCTGCCCGACGGTCTGGAACCGAACCTGGATTCCGAGGCCACCTACGACCCGGACAACTTCTCGTTCCCGCACGGCACGCACCTGTGCGCCACCGAAGTCGACACCGAAACCGGACACGTGCGGATTCGCTCGTACGTCTGCGTCGACGACATCGGGCACGTGGTCAACCCGCTGATCGTGGACGGACAGGTGCACGGTGGGCTGGCCCAGGGCATCGCGCAGGCGCTGTACGAGGAAGCCGTTCACGACGAGACGGGCACTCTGATCAACGCGTCGTTCTCCGAGTACCTGGTGCCCTCCGCGGTGGATCTGCCGTCGTTCACCACCGGAAGAACCGAGACTCCCGCCACCACAAACCCGCTCGGCGTCAAGGGTGTTGGCGAGGCCGGCACGATCGCGTCGACGCCGGCTGTGGTCAACGCGGTGCTGGACGCCGTGCGCCATCTCGGGGTGAAAGACATCGAAATGCCGTGCTCGCCAATGCGGGTCTGGCACGCCATCCAGACCGCCAAGGGAGGCGCCGAATGATCCCGTCGAATTTCGACTACGTTGCGCCGACGACTGTCGCCGAGGCGGTGGCGGCGCTCGCGGAGGCCGGAGAGGACGCGAAGGTGATTGCGGGCGGGCAGAGTCTGATGCCGGTGCTGCGGCTGCGGCTCGCCGCACCGACCACCGTTGTCGACCTCGGCCGGATCGACGAACTCCGGGGTTTGCGCGAGGACGGCACTGACCTCGTGATCGGCGCGATGACCACCTATTACGACCTGCTGCGCAATCCGCTCTTGGGCAAGCACGCGCTGCTGATTGCGGAGGCCATCCGCACCGTCGCGGACCCGCAGATCCGGCACCGCGGCACCTTGGGCGGCGCCCTCGCACACGCTGATCCCGCGGGTGACCTGTGTGCGCCCGCGCTGGCGCTCGACGCCACGCTGACGGTCGCGGGCCCGTCGGGCCGGCGCAGCATCCCGGCTGCGGAGTTCTTCGTGGACTACTTCACCACTGCGCTGCAACCAGACGAAATCCTTACCGAGATAAGGATTCCCAAGCACACCGATTGGGCGGCGCGGTATGAGAAGTTCCACCGGGTGGCGCAGTCCTGGTCGATTGTCGCGGTGGCCGCCACCGTCGCAATCGAGGGCGGGGTGATCCAGCAGGCCCGCATTGCTTTGACGAACATGGTGTCGGTGCCGGTGCGTGCCCGGGGCGTCGAGGAGGCGCTGATCGGTCAGACCGCGAACGGGGAGCTGATCCGGGCGGCAGCCGAGCACGCCGCCGAGGGCATCGAGCCCATGACCGACGGCAACGCCGACGCTGCGTATCGCAGTCATCTTGCGAAAGTCCTGACGCGGCGGGCCGTGGCGACGGCCGTCGGCGCCTAATTTCGAGTCGGAGGGCATCCCGTGCAGCTGGAACACCAATTATCCGTCCCGGCCCCCATTGACGTGGTGTGGCCAGCACTGCTCGACCCACAGCGGGTGGCACCGTGCGTGCCCGGCGCGACACTCACCGGGGTCGACGGTGATTCGTTCACCGGCACCGTGAAGGTCAAGGTCGGCCCGATCACGCTGCTGTACAAGGGAACCGGCGAGTTCACCGAGCACGACGAGCAAGCGCGGCGCGCCGTGCTCAAGGCCTCCGCCAAGGACACCCGCGGCAATGGGACGGTCAACGCGACCGTCACCCTCACCCTGAGCGAGGAGGGCGACCACACGACGGGCGTTGTGGCCACGGATCTGTCCATCACCGGCAGGCCCGCCCAGTTCGGCCGCGGCATGATCGCGGATGTCGGCGGAAAGATCATCGAGCAGTTCTCCGCGTGTTTATCGGAGAAACTCGCCGTCGTCGTCACGGAACCCGCATCGGAGCCGGTCGAAGAGCCGGCGGCGCCGCCGGTTGAGCCCCTCGACCTGGTCCACTACGCGCGGCGCTCGGCCCTGAAGCGGGTCGGCCCGCTGGTCGCTGCCGCCATGTTGGTACTACTTATCGGGGCCCTGGTGCGACGCCTGAGGTCGCGCGACTGAGCGGTCCGGCAAGAATGGGTCTGTGGACGACGACCCGTATCTGTGGCTTGAGGACATCACCGGCGACGACGCACTGGACTGGGTGCGTAAGCACAACGAGCCGACGCTAAACGACCTCGGTGGCGACCGGTTCGAGCAGATGCGCTCCGAGGCGCTCGAGGTGCTCGACACCGACGCCCGCATTCCGTATGTGCGGCGCCGCGGCGAGTACCTGTACAACTTCTGGCGCGACGCGGAGAATCCGCGCGGGCTGTGGCGACGGACGACGTTGGCCAGCTACCGCACCGAAGAGCCCGAGTGGGACGTCGTCATCGACGTCGACGGACTGGCGCGCGTCGACGACGAGAACTGGGTGTGGGCGGGCGCCGATGTCATCGAACCGGATCACTCGGTGGCGTTGGTCAGCCTGTCCCGAGGCGGATCAGACGCCGCGATTGTGCGCGAATTTGATATGCGCACATGCGAATTCGTCGTCGACGGGTTCGAGCTTCCCGAGGCGAAGACGAGGATCACGTGGGAAGACGAGAACACCGTGCTGCTCGGCACGGACTTCGGCGAGGGTTCGCTCACCGAGTCCGGGTATCCGCGGCTGGTCAAAAGGTGGCGCCGCGGTCAGCCGCTTGATGAGGCGGAAACGGTGTTCAGCGGCGCAAGCACCGATGTCGTGGTCGCGGCGTCGGTGGACCGCACACCGGGTTTCGAGCGGACGATGCTGGGCCGCGCCCTCGACTTCTTCAATGACGAGAACTATGAACTGCGCGGTGCCGAGTTGATCCGCATCGACGCACCGACCGACGCCACCATCTCGGTGCATCGCAACTGGCTGCTGATCGAACTGCGCACCGACTGGTACACGGGCGGCGAGGAATACGTCGCCGGCTCGCTGCTTGCCGCCGCTTACGACGAATTCCTAGCCGGCACAGCACAACTGCACGTCGTCTTCGAGCCCGACGCGCACACTGCGCTGAACCACTACGCGTGGACACGTGACAAGCTGCTGGTCGTCACACTCGCGGATGTGGCCAGCCGCGTCGAGATCATCACGCCGGGATCATGGCAGGCGGAGCCGGTGTCGGGCATTCCGGAGAACACCAACACGGTGATCGTCAACGCCGACGAGTACGGCGACGAAATCTTCGTCGACTCAAGCGGATTCGACACGCCGTCGCGACTACTGTACGGGGCCGCGGGTGGTGGATTGAAGGAGATCAAGCGGGCACCGTCGTTCTTCGACGCCGCGGACCTTGAGGTCGACCAGCACTTCGCGACCTCGGATGACGGCACCGCGATCCCCTACTTCGTCGTCAGCCATACACACGTTGAGGCACCCGGGCCAACGCTGCTCGGGGGCTACGGCGGTTTCGAGGTGGCGCGCACACCGGGTTACGACGGGGTGCTTGGCCGGCTATGGCTGGCGCGCGGAGGCACGTATGTCATGGCCAACATCCGCGGCGGCGGCGAGTACGGGCCGACGTGGCATACGCAGGCGATGCGCGAAGGCAGACACCTGGTTGCCGAGGACTTCGCCGCTGTAGCAAGGGATCTGGTTAAGCGGGGTATCACGACCGTCGAGCAGCTCGGCGCACAGGGCGGAAGCAACGGCGGCCTGTTGATGGGCATCATGCTGACGCAGTACCCCGAGCTGTTCGGTGCGCTGGTGTGCAGCGTGCCGCTGCTGGATATGAAGCGATTCCATTTGCTGCTGGCAGGAGCGTCGTGGGTGGCCGAGTACGGCGACCCGGACAACCCTGACGATTGGGAGTTCATCTCCAAATATTCGCCGTATCAGAATATTTCGACGGACCGCAAGTATCCGCCGGTGTTGATCACCACTTCCACCCGAGACGACCGGGTACATCCTGGGCATGCGCGCAAGATGACAGCGGCGCTGGAGGCGGCCGGTCACCCGGTGCAGTACTACGAGAACATCGAGGGTGGCCACGCTGGTGCGGCCGACAATGCGCAGACGGCGTTCCGGTCTGCGTTGATCTTCGAGTTCCTGCACCGGACGCTTGGCAAGTAGCTCCGGGGGCACTTCCGAAATTGCCCGCGTACCGAGCGACAAAGGTCGCGGACGGCGGCTACGGCGTGGCGGCCGACCGAACCCGTGGCCCACCGAATGACGCGCAGCATGCTGTGGAGCTTACGGTAACGGCGACGATTGATCGCCAAGACCGTTGTTGTCGCGGTGCGGTAGACAAGACCGCATGGCCGTGGCCCCGCACTCACCCAGTCCGCCGCAGGACGACCCCACTTCGCGTCGCGCGCACACCGCCGCCTCGGGGACGATTGCACTAGTTGCGCTGGCGATCATTTGCACGGCCCTGGTGGCCTGCGCGCGTCCGGCGCCAACGACGCCGCAACCGACGGGGGCCACGTCAAACGAATCCCATAAGCCGACGCGGCCATTCGAGACATCGGACGGCTTCGCGTGGCTCACGGCCGCCTGCGGCAGTCCATCCGTGATGGACGCTTCACCGAACTCGTGGCTACCCGGCGCAACTAACGTCGCGCTTTGCATGACGCCCGTCGGTCGACCGCCGGTGCTGGTCGGCGTGTACGACGACCAGAAGACTAGCACCGCGGACATGAGAAAAATTCACGGCCAACGCGGATGCGCGACCCGACAAGATGGTGACGGCCGAACGTGGGTCTTCGTCGTCGAAGGCCCGGACCCGGCCCCGCTGAAGCCGCTCGAGCGGTACGGCTTCGCCGTCCCGTAGCCAGAATTGGTGCGCGGGCAAAGTCCGAGCCGCCGGTAGGATTTGGGGTCAAGCCGACAAGGGAGGACGGATGTTCGTCGATACGGACCAACTGCGCATGGGCGCTGCCTTCTCGCGCAGCGCGGGCACCATCGCCCGCCGCGGTGCGGCCGAGTTCGCATCGACCGGCCTGAGCGCGGGCATCTTCGGCGACTTCTAGGCCGCGCATGGTTTCCACCAGGCGCTGACCGTTGCACACCAGATGCACTGCAACTCGATGGCCGGCCACCACGTAGAACTCGAGAGGCTGGCCGAGAAGGCCACGTCCGCGGCAGCGACCTTCCACGGTCAGGACCAGCAGGCCGCCGACGATGTGACGGCCGCGGGCAGCGCGCTTCCCTGATCTCGGATGACCCTGCAGCTCCGACATCTCGATATCAACGACCTCATTGGCTCTGCGGGCGGCGATCCGTGGGAACTGAACCGCACCATTCAGGCGGGGGCGCCTGGCGAGATCAGTGACCTCGCCACCGCATTCCGGGCGGCCAGCAACTGCACGCTGGAAACCACTGACGAATTCCTGGCCGCCAAGAAACGGTTCGAATCGGCGTGGGACCGTCACGACGGCGGCGACCATCCGATCAACGACTCCAATGAAGTTCGGCGCGCCACCGAGTCGATGAACTACAACCGGGACAAGATGGCGAAGGTCGCCGCTGACCTGCAGAACGTCGCGGCCTCGCTGGCCGAAGCCCAACGCAGCGGCGCTGTCTCGATCAGCAACCTCGACGCCACGTTGAAGAGCATCGACAACCAGATCGATTACGAGCTGGGCATCGCGGCCGCTAATGGCGAGACCGTCGATGTATCGGAACTCAGGCAGGCGGCGGTCGACCGCACTGCGACTTCGCTCGGCGAGGTTAGCGCGGTGCGCGACGCCTACTCCCATCAGCTGGATGAGTCGCGAGCGCAGATGGCTGCGGAGGGGTACACGCCCGACGCCACGAACGGGGCCGACGGACGAGGTCTCGACACCGAGCCGGGTGCCCAGTCCGCGGCGGACAAGTACGACGCCGGCCAACGCGCCGCAGACCAGGCGCTCGTGAACTCGCCGGGTGC
>JAJKIB010000376.1 GCA_021154745.1 Mycobacterium sp. | reverse complement strand
TGGGCGGTGGATCCGAGCAGGACGAAGCGGACGTTCCCACCTAGGCTGAGCGCGGGCGAGGCGGCGGCGAAGCCGCTGTCGGTGACGTTCACGTAGCTGACGCCGGGCGCGGGGGTGACCGTCACGGAGGCCGTTGCCGAGACCGGCTGGGTCGTCTCGGTGGCCGTGACCGACGGTGTGCTGGAGACGCTTCCCGGGCCGTAGGTGGCCAACGCCAGATCGACTGTCACGGTTGCGCCGGGCGGGATGTCGCCCAGGCTACAGACGACATCCGATCCCGAACCGCAGCTGCCGGTCGACGGGGTCACCTGCACCAGGCCGGCGTTCGCGGGAAGTGGGTCGTCAAGGGCGACAGCGTGCTGGATACCGGTTCCGGTGTTCTGCACGGTCGCATGGAAGGTCACGTTACTGCCGGCGGTTGACGAGCCGGGAGCGCTCTCGGTCACTGTGAGCGGGCTGGGCGGCGGCGGGCCGGCGCTGCAGGTGCCCTGGATCGGCAGCGGCTGGACGATGTTCTGGTTGAACCACATCACCCACATCACCGTTGTCGAGAAGCTGTGATCGTCGCACTCCATATCCTCGTAGCGGTGCGACGACGACAGCACCTGCGTCGATTCGCTGAACGCGGAATCCACTTGAAACACCCGCTTGGTGGTGGTCTGTGGGTTGGCGAGGTAGAACGCTCCACCGCCGATCGCGATGCCTGAGTTGCAGCCGCCGTTGGTCGAGTTCTTCGCCGCGCCGGGACAGCCGAGCAGGCTGCGGATGTCCTGCGTGGCCCAGAGGGTGCCGTTCGTTCGGTAGTGCGAGACCGCCGACGCAATATTGGGGCTCGCCCACAGTGACCCGTCGGCGGGATCGACCGCCAGCCCGTTGATGCAGCCCTTGGTCGTGAACCTTGGCGTGTAGGTATCGGTGCCGAGGTCGATCGTGCCAACCTCGGTGGAGTTCTTCTCCGTGGTCGCGGTCGTCGAGTAACTGCCGCATGCCCAGAGGGTGTGGCTCGTCATGTCGTAGGCCAGCGCGCCGAAGGCCTTGACGCCGTTGCCGGCGACGTGGTGGACGGCAACTTGTCCGCCGGAGGTCGGCGATATGAGCGTGATGGTCGTGTCACCCCAGCACGAGAAGAGCAGGTTCGTGCCGTCGAAGGCAATCCCGGTCTGCGACATGCCGCTGGGCAGATTGTTGCCTGAGCTGCTGGCGCAGGCGGTGCCGCCGTGGTTGAACGGCAGCGTGGTCGGCGGCGCGGTCGCCGCCGTCGCCGCCTGCGCAGACAGCAGCATCGCCGCCATCGCCGCGGACAGGCCGGCGAGTCGGCACAGCCGACCCGCGATCATTCGATCGATGTGCACGTCTTTATTCCCCCATCGGCATGGAGCACTGCCGTAACCAATTCTACACGTGTCGGGCAAATGCGCACGGCGCCAGGCTGCTTGCGCAGCGCTCTTTCGGGGTGCATGATGGAGGCCACTCCGACGACGGTTCCACAGGGGAGGGGCTCTGATGACCATACCTCAGCCGATTCCAGCGGCCAAGCTGGCCGTGAAACCGGCCAAGGCACGGGTGGGGATCGTCGACGTCGATGTCCACCCGGGGCCCGCGGACCCCGACGAGATCCGAGAGCGGATGCAGATGCCGTGGCGTGACCGCTACCGGGGAGACCGGCGCAGCTTCTACCGGCACCCGATCCACGGCACGCGGCAGGACAGCATGACGGCCGGGGTGGGGCCGGAGTGCTCCGATCCCGACCTGATGCGGCGCCAGCTGATCGACGAGTTCGGCGTTGCCTACGCGATCCTGATCATGCGCACGTTCTGCAACATCCACCCCGACCCCGACTTCGCGGCGGCGGTCGCCTCAGCCTTCAACGTCTGGCTCAACGACACCTGGCTGTCCACGCACAATCAGGACGGAGCGTTCAAGGGGTCGATCACGATCGCCCAGCAGGATCCGCTGCTGGCCGCGGCCGAAATCGAGCGCTGGGCTGGTCAGGATCACATCGTCCAGGTGACGATGGACTCGGGCGCGCGCTTTCCATTCGGAAGCAGGTACTACCACCCGATCTACGAGGCCTGCGACCGGCACGGATTGCCGATCTCCGTGCATCCGGGCACCGAGGGAATGGGTATCAACCACCAGCCGACGCCCGGCTGGCCGACGCACTACATCGAGTGGCACTGCGGCATGTCGCTCGCGTTCCAGGCACATCTCATCAGCCTGATCACCGAGGGCATCTTCGAGCGCTTTCCGAGCCTCACGGTCGTGTTCGTGGAGGGTGGCGTGGCGTGGCTGCCGGCGATGCTCTGGCGGCTGGACGCGTACTGGAAGGCGTTGCGCATCGAGGTGCCGTGGGTGCGGCGAAAGCCCTCCGAGTACGTCCTTGACCACGTCCGTCTGGGCACGCAGCCGCTGGAGCGCCCGGACGACGACCGACAGCTGCTGCAGATGTTCGACATGATGCCGGCCGATCGGGTGCTGATGTTCTCCAGCGACTACCCGCACTGGGACTTCGACTCCCCCGATCGGGCCTTCCCGAAGCTGTCGCCCGACACCCGTGAGGCGATCTTCTCCGGGAACGCCCGCGCACTCTACGGACTGGCCTAGTTGGGCGCACACGCCGTCTGCCGGCTCTCCGAGCTGCCGCCGGGGGAGCGCCGGATCGTCGATGTCGAGGGCCGCTCGATCGGCGTGTTCAACGTCGCCGGTGAGCTGTACGCGCTACGCAACGCCTGCCCCCACCAGGGTGCCCCGCTCTGCCGGGGATTGGTGACGGGAACGATGGCTGACTCGAGACCGGGCGAGTTCGACTGGCAACGGGAAGGCGAGATTCTGCGCTGCCCCTGGCATGGCTGGGAGTTCGACCTGAAGAGCGGCCGCAGCGTCTTCAACCCCCACCGCACTCGCGTTCGCAGCTATCAAGTCACGGTGGAACCGGCGGAAGACGAGGATCCGCGAATCGAGACCTACCCGCTCTCGGTCGATGACGGGATCGTGCTCGTTCACCTCTAGGGCAGGGCTGCGGACGGCGTTTCCGCGCCGACGTCAGAGTCGTTCGCGAAGCCGGTTGTACCGTTCCTCGGGCGTCAGGTCGTTCCACGATCGCCGGCGCAGCAGTCGACGGAGCCAGCGGCGAGGGAATCCGCTTCGAGTTGCCATCCCAGAGCCTCCACGTTCACAGGTATCCATACCCGGCTCACCCGGACTCGAATCGGATATGGGGCGGCCAATCAGATCTAGAGCCACCTCTACCCGGTGAGTCCGCGCTGGGGCGGGGCTCGACGTCCGCCAGCCCCAGCGCGACCAACCTGCGGTGGCTCAGCCTCCGAAGGTGCTGCAGCCTCCCGAGTTGTTGAAGGCGTCCCATCTGCTTGCTTGCGCGATCATCTGATCGCGTGTGCCGTGAGCGAGCAGGGCATTAACGTGCGTGATCACGACCTGGACTTGGGTTGTGTTGCCCGTGCCGGCCAAGTTCAGGAGTCGCGCGATCCCCGCGCGAAGCAGAATCTCCTCCGCACCCTGGAGCCCCGGTCCCCCTTGTAGGCTGAGCCCGTCCAGCAGCGTCAGGTTCGCGTAGTGGCTGCCAGTGAACACGTCGCCAATCAGCGTCGAGGTCGTGTACGGCGCGGTCACGCTTGGACCGTTCGTATCCCAGATTCCCGTGTGGTTCTTCCAGAAGCCGGGTGTGCAACTGTTGGCGCTGGCAGACTTGACTCCGCCGGCCAGGCTCGCGACGCAGCAAGCGGCGAGGATGAGCAGCACCGCAAGCGCTCTTTTGACAGGCATATGCAACCCCCTGGTTGAGCCCACGCCTAGAGCGCGGGACGATGGAGCCGCGCACCCCGTGGGACTCGCTGGAAGCGCGGGGAAACTGCGCGTTGTGCGGAGACGATCATACCTGGAGAAACGGGCCGCTGTCCGAAATCGGCCGTAGCAGCCCGGCTCGGCCGGTTTTCCTAGCTCATGTGCAGACGGTGGATGGTGCCGTCGCTAAGGGCGACGTAGTACAAGTCGCCGCCGGGGCCGGCCTCGAGATCCACGGGTCCGGCTGCGCCGTTCACTATCGGCACGATCTGGGCCCGGTCGGGCAGCCCATTTGTTCCGGGCAGCATCGCCCAGATGCAGTTACGGCTGAAGTCGGAGAAGAACAATGCTCCTGTGTAGGGCGCGGCGTAGCCCGGTGCGAACGCGAGGCCGGAGAGAGAGTCGTGGCCGGTCGGGCAGCCGTCGCCAGCGACGACGGACCTGGCATGGTTGAAGGCAAAGTAGGCGCCGCGTGCCGTGCCGGCGGCGTAGAGGTTGGTGCAGATGTCGAGTCCGAGCGAGGCCCACATGGCCTGTTGTGGAGAGGCTTCGTAGCAGGGCCAGCCAAAGTCGAGGACTGGTTTTGCGGCCGGGTTTGCGACCCGGTCGATCTCCTCCCACGTGCTTAACCCAACGTCACCGATCCACAGGTCGTTGGTGCCCGGTCGAAGCGTGAACCGAAACGGGTTACGGAAGCCGTAGGCGACGATTCGGCGGGCGTTCGCATCGCTGCTGGCCGAGAGCGGGTTCGATGGAATCCCTTGACCGGTGGTTCTGTCCACGCGAATCACCGATCCGTCCAGCCCCACCGGATCTCCTGGCGTTTGCAAGTCCTGGGCGCGCAGGCTGCCTCCCTCCGCCGTGGGAGGGGTCATCGTGCCACCGACGCCACCGGGTGGGTCGCCACAGGGATTCACCGGCGAGCCGAACTGGCCGTAATCGGGCGGCACCTTCGCCCCATCGCCGCCGCTCGCATACAGGCTGCCGTCCGGGCCGAACTGCAGCGCACCCACGGAGTGGGTAGTGAATTGGTTGCACCAATCGTTGACGAGCACCCGTTCTGCCTTCAACCGATTTCCGCTGATGGTCAGGCGCGACAGTCGGCCACTGGTCACGCAGCCATCGACGTTCGGGCCTGGCGGAGTCGGGCAGGTGTCCTGCAGCACGCCTGGAGTTCCCCACGTTGGAGCTGTCTCGCCGATCGGGGCGTCGTAGCTGTAGAGCACATACAGATACGGTTGGGACGGATAGCTTGGATCAATAGCCATGCCCAACAGGCCATGGTCTCCTGCGCTGTAGACCTCCGTGCTCAGGTCGGCAACCACCCGAGGCGGGCTGCCGAACGACTTGTAGAACACGATCCGTCCACTCTTCTCAGACACGTAGGCTCCGCCGCTGGGCAGAAACCGTACGACCGTCGGCTGCGTCGCTCCACTCAGAACGACCGTGTCGGTGAACCCACCGGCCAGCACTGCGCCTTCGGCGTCCGCGCGCGCCGACGACGCAACCAACACGCCGACGATCACAACAACGAGGCCAACCCCCCTCATACCCGCCACCTCAAAGACTAAGTCAGAGCCGTACCCTCACGTGACGCACGGCTGCCGGAGCTCTTGGAACCGCAGTCTACGACCTTCATCTGCAGGCAGCAAGCTTGCTCGCTCTATCCCATTCCCACAGACGTGACGATGAGAGCAGGGGCCGAGGCCTTGGGGGCTCCAACCCAAGGCCTCGGAAAACAACCACGCCGTAGCGCTGCGACAATTCAGGAGTAGACCCCAGATCGGGCAGGTGGGACGTAGCCGTCCGCGCACCCCTAGCGGTGCAACACTACAAGCATCGTCGGGCCAATCAGAATCGGCATCCCCCTATCGAGGAGATGATCGTCGGTCAACGGCCCGCGCCGGCCGCCCGGGGAGCTTCGGACCACCTCGTGCGCCAGACGTGAGAGGGACATTGATCGAAAGGCAAGTGTGGGCTATACCGCTCCCTGCCTAGTGCCCGGCGCGTTGCATGAGCGTGATCGGGGGACACGCCCCCGCCTGGGCAACCGATATGACGGAGAACTCGTCGCGCTCGTAGAACGGCACCGTTCGCGGGTTCGGCGTCTCCAGATACGCCGGAAGCCCACTCTCGTCCACGATCTCCAGGCAGTTGCGCATCAGGTGCGTCCC
>JAJKIB010000375.1 GCA_021154745.1 Mycobacterium sp. | reverse complement strand
GCGACGAATGCCTTGTGCTGCTCGTTGATCTCGACGAAGGCGTCGTGTCCTGCATGGTCGAAGAGACAAGCGAGCGGATCGCCCGGTCTGTCGCCGAACCTATCCGGCTGCAGGGGACCGCACTGTCGATCAAGGCGAGCACCGGCAGTGCGGCGTTCCCGTTCGAGGCCGGCGATGCGCGTTCGATGCTCCAGTTCTCCGACGCGCAGATGTATGCGCAGAAGCGTCAACGGCAGCACCTATCGACCGAGGTTCGACGACTCGGCTGAACGAACCCAACCGCCTGATCTGTTCCTACTCGGCCCATCGCGCAACAAAGAGCTACTTCGCGCGGACGTGCGGGCGTCGAACGAAGGAGACGGCCGAGCAGTTCGCGTGAGCCAATAAGCGTTCGCCCCGCGAACCATCACTTCACGCCATAGGCACGAAGTCGTGGCCGGGAGCAAAAATCCACGAATACCTCGGCCTTTGAGCGGCCCCCCGCCTCTTGGCGCGCTGACGTGCGGATTTGCGCGCGATGAAGATCGCGCTTACAAACCGATTTGCGGTGATGCCTTTCCGAGGTCAATCGGAGGCGCGGTGGGTGCCTGGCCGGCGCGACCGTACCGGAGTCTGCAACTGCTCGACCTCGAGTTCCATCCGTTGTCGCTCACCTTGACGACCAGTCCGTGATTCCGAAGCACGCCCGGCCAAAGGGGCGTAGATCGGAGGTTGAGGGACATGGGAAGCGACAAGAAGATCGGCCGCAGGACGTTCTTGGCGCGGGCGGGCGCGGGAACCGCGGTCGTACTCGGCGGAGGAGCGTCTGTCCTTTCGAGGATCGCGCCTGCATGGGCTGCGCCAACCGGCCAGCTCTACAACGCCGCGAAAAGTAAGGGGATCCTGTACGGCTCGTCGACGGCGACGTGGCAGTACGAGCCCGATCCGGCTTACGCGTCGCTGTTCCAACGCGAGGCCGGCATGCTGTTCACAGAGGACGACCTGCTGTGGTACCGGCTGAAGCCGACGCAGAACTCGCCACTCGACTTTTCCTACGGCGACAGGATCGTGTCGTTCGCGCAGGGGAACGGCCAGCCCGTCTTCGGGGCGCATCTCGTGTGGGACGAGGGTCTCGGCGACGGGTGGCCACAGGATCAGCTGTACAACCTGTCGACACAGCAGGCGCGCGACATCCTGTTCGGCACCATCCAGCAGGAGGTCGCCCACTACCGTGGCAAGATGAAGTTCTGGGTGGTCGCGAATGAGGTCACCGACGCACGGCGCAAGGACGCCAACGGGTTCTGGACGATCGAGCCGTACTACCAGACGATCGGGCCGACCTACGTCGAGGAGGCGTTCAACCTCGCGCACCAGCAGGACCCCGCACCGCTGCTCGTGATGAACGAGTTCGGAAGCGAAGCGGATAGCTCCGCGGCAACGAAGCGGGCATCGATCCTCAAGGCGATCGACTACCTCAAGGGCAAGAACGCACCGATCCATGCGCTCGGCATCGAGGCGCACCTGAATTCTCAGGGCTTTGCACGGAACTTCGACACGGCAGGCTTCCGAACGTTCCTCTCCAGCGTGGCGGCGCGAGGGCTCTACATCTTCATCACCGAGCTCGACGTGCTCGACGACGGCCTCAAGGCCGACGTCGCGTCGCGCGACGCGGGCATCGCTGACATCTACTCGAGGTTCCTTTCGGTCGCGCTCCAGGAGCCGGCGGTGAAGGTGGTGAACACCTTCGGTCTGTCCGACCGGTACACGTGGCTGCAGGAGGACTTCCCGCGCCGGGACGGGGCGGCGCGTCGTCCGCTGCCGTTCGACGCGAACCTCCAGCCGAAACCGGCGTACAACGCGATCCTGCAGGCGTTCAACAACGCGCCCGTCCGGACCGCCATCTAGCGGGGAAGCGCGGTCGGCGATTGCGGCGAGGTCGCCGACCGCGTTCCTCCTAGGGGCGTCGCTTCGAGCTTCTGAACGCTCGCTCGCGGGGCGTCCTCTGCTTGGAGTACTGATTCGACTGGGACCGGGCTCCCCTTTGGTTGCCATGCCGCGGACTTGCACCCGCTTCCTACTGAACCCAGAACTCGTTTCCCTCCGGATACTGCATCACGATTTGTCGCTCTATCTCCACCAATAGGGCTAAGGGTCCAGCGTTGTTGTACCGCACTCATGATGTTGGGGTGAGTGCAAGCAACGCAATCCTGGCTGAGATGAGGGTTCGACTAGCTGTGGATGGCAAGTGGAACCATGCGCGAATGCGCGTGTTCAAGGGCCTCATTGACTTGACGCCAGACCCGGCTACCGGCGACTTCAACATGACGGGAACGATCACGGTCACCGAGAGACAGATTCGTGCGTTCGAGCCTTTGCTCTTCCCATTTTGGGCCGCGCTTGGCCTTGTACTTGGCTCAATGATGGTCGCCGCGTGCGGGCCATAGTGGCCCTCGCGAACCGGCAGGCGATCCTGGACGCTCTTCGGACGGCGGGATGCGTAATCGAAACGGTGAAGACCTCCGTCGGCCTCGGCGGATCGTTCTCCCGACCCCGCGCCGACGCTAGTTTCATGCGGGCCCCTGCCATGGTCGACAACGTGCATTGAGGCCCAGACCGACCCGCAAGCACGAACACGCATGGAGGGCCCGTGGTGGTGTTGGCGGGGACCGTGGCGGCCGATCCCGTCGCTCGGGCGACGCGTCGCCCGAGCGACGGGACTCTCGTCCATCCGGTCGCCTCCACGCTCGAACGCGTGTCAGGGACGACGCTCATGGACGGACATCGCTCGTGTTCGTTTGACCGTGTCTGGTCGGCCCGCCTAGCATCGGGCGGATGACAGCGGGTGACGCCCTTCGGGATGCGAAGACCGTCCTCTTGATCGACTTCCCAAGTCGAGAAGTACCCGACTCGCTTGCTCGAGCGGGATATGAGGTGGTCGTACAGGGCGGGCCTAAACCCGAGGACTACTTCGGCTTCACTGCCGAAGGCGATCATGTCAGCGAGCGCCGCCTTGGTTTGGCACCCGAGCATGCCGACATCGTTTACGTGTACCGGCCTGCTGAGGAACTAGCAGAGATCGTCGAAAAGGCTCGACAGATCCGAGCCACAGTTGTGTGGTGCGAGTCCGGATCGGACGTCGCTCGCCGGATAGTGGAAGACGCCGGCTTCGTTTATGTCGATAGCCCTTCCATAGTTGAGGCTGTCCGGGGTTAGTTGTCCGACAGCTCGATCGCCTAGCCCGCCTCCAGGTACATTCGCGAACCCTCGGGCATCCTGGCATCGTCTCCACCCCGCCACGGATAGGCTTGCAGCGTGTGGGGTTCATCGCATCCCACCGGCAGAAGTCTCTCGACACTGGTGCGGGTGTACTTCGGTTCGCCGAAACCGGCCCCCGGGCTTGATCGCGAAGGCGCAGTCAGAAGTTGACACGCTTCAACTCCCTTCGACTTGCACAGTCGGGGGCCCAGGGTCCTACGCCGTATCTGCGTCTGCCTCGGAACCTCACGCTGGCGACACCGGCACGCTGAGCGGTTCGGTCCCCTTCCAGCGAGAGGACGGTCCTTCGACGAGTCAGGGACCGGGCAGATGGTCGCGTGGTGGAATGTTGCGCCCGACGACTGGGCGAAGCTCCTCTCTGGTTCGCCATTTCCGTCCCCCGCGATCCAGGGCGGAGACATCGTCCAACAGTACGAGGCGCTGAAGAAAAAGGGAACGTCCCTTACGAAGGACCGAACGCTTTCGTCTGAAGAACCGTCGGCGTGGTCGAGCTCGCGACGCCGCCCAACAGGGTTGCCGTCCCGTTCACGTTCTGGGTGATCGCAGCATCGGACAAACCGATGGGCAGCCCGGCGGCATGGAACGCCTGCCCGGTCAGCGGGTCGATGGCCGTCACCGTCGACAGCGCGTTCCCCTATCGGATCGCGCCCGCCCGCCACGTAGACCATGCCATTCACCGTGAACGCCATCGCGTGTGCAGTCGACTGCGGGAGGGTCCCGATCGTCTTGACAGAACCCGTCAGCGGATCAACCAGTGAGATCCGGTCAGTCTCACCACCGCTGGCGAGCTCACCTCCGGCGACGACAAGCTTGTCACCAACCGCCGCGACAGCTGCATACCGCAGGCCGGTGGCAGGACCGCAACCTTCATGAACGTGGTCCCCGTCGTCGTAGACCAGACGACCGGCTGCGGAGAGATGCCGTTCCAACCTCCGACGAGGTAAACGGTTCTCCCGATCATCGCGCCGGTCAGGTCCGACAGCGGCATCGGCAGGTGGCCGATCACACTGGCCTTGCCCGTAGCAAGCTCGAACGCCTGCACCGTGTCGATCGACGTCGCGGCACCGCCACCGAACACGACCAACCGGCCACCGAGCAGGTCCCCTGCCGCATCGTGAAACGCCTGCGGCATGGTGCCGACCTGCTGGATGTGTCCGCTGCCCGGCGAGAATCTGAAGACGCCGCTCGTCGAGGCGCCCTTAGAGTTGAGTCCGCCGGCGATATAGATCTTGTTGTCGTCGGTCACTGCAACCGGACGCTGTACCGGCGCCGGCAGCTGGTACGGGAGCCGCACGAACGTCACCAGCGTTACCTGCTGGGCTGCTGGCGCCGGCTTGATGGCGATCGGCGACGCGCTCGGTACACCTCTCGAGTCGTCCGGTCGTGGGGAGGGATCCGATGTGCAGTCGATGGAGGCCACGACGATGAGCAACAACAAAGTCCGAGTTACGATGGTCGAGTTCCGCAACTGGAACCTACTCTGAGTCGCTCAAGATCGTCGGATCTCCGTTGCTCCATGTCCCTCGCAGCGCCGGAGCCCCTCTGGCGATGGCGTGCATGAGCACGAACTCGAGGAGCTCGTTCAGTTCGGGCTCGGAGGGCCCTTGGCCGGAGGATCGATGCCACGTTCTTCCCCGCGCCTGCTCGTACATGGTCCGGTCGAAGCCTGCGTCTGTCCAGCCGACATACGTTCGCGTCGCGCGATCGTGGAGCTCCACGTTCGCTATCCGTGCAGGTTCCGGAACGTTCGGTGTCTCCGGGCTCGCTGTCATCTGTGGATCTCCTGCTCGATCACCTGTATCAGCGGTACACGCCGTTATGCCCGAGGCTGTAGTTGCCGGGTTGGGGGAAGTACGTGAGACCGTGAGGGTCCTTGCCGACCT
>JAJKIB010000374.1 GCA_021154745.1 Mycobacterium sp. | reverse complement strand
GGTCCAACTGCGATGCCTTCGGGATTCGCCTCTACCCGCTCGGGTCAGTTGACCAGGGAATCGTGCACGTCGTTGGTCCGCAGCTCGGGTTGACCCAGCCGGGCATGACCGTGGTCTGCGGAGACAGCCACACGTCGACGCACGGCGCGTTCGGTGCCTTGGCCTTCGGCATCGGTACGAGCGAGGTCGAGCACGTGCTGGCTACCCAAACGCTGGCGCTCAAGCCGTTCAAGACGATGGCAATCACCATCGATGGCGACTTGCCAGATGACGTCTCGGCCAAAGACCTCATCCTCGCGGTGATCGCCGAGATCGGCACCGGCGGCGGTCAGGGCTATGTGCTCGAATACCGCGGCGCGGCCATCGAGAAGATGTCCATGGAAGCGCGGATGACCGTCTGCAACATGTCGATCGAGGCCGGCGCACGTGCCGGCATGGTCGCACCTGACGAGGTCACCTTCGACTACCTGCGTGGCCGCCAGCATGCACCGACCGGAGCCGACTGGGACGCCGCGGTGACGACGTGGCGAGACCTTGCAACAGACGAGGGCGCCACCTTCGACCGTGAGGTCGTCATCGACGCTTCAACGCTGCGACCTTTCGTCACGTGGGGGACCAATCCCGCGCAGGGTGCGCCCCTGTCGGCGTCGGTTCCCGTTCCCGGAGACATCGCTGAACCCGCCGAAAGAGCGGCGACCGAACGGGCCCTCCAGTACATGGGATTGCCGCCGGGCATGCCGCTCACCGAGATCCGTGTCGACACGGTCTTCCTTGGCTCCTGCACCAATGGGCGGATCGAAGACCTGCGTGCTGCTGCTGGGATACTCAAGGGACGCCAGGTCGCCAACACCGTTCGGATGCTCGTCGTCCCCGGGTCGGTACGCGTCCGCGAGCAGGCGGAGTCGGAAGGTCTCGATGAGGTCTTCCGTGCAGCTGGCGCTGAGTGGCGGCACGCCGGCTGCTCGATGTGTCTGGGTATGAACCCTGACCAGCTGCAGGACGGGGAGCGCAGCGCCTCCACCTCGAACCGCAACTTCGAAGGTCGGCAGGGCAAAGGCGGCAGGACCCACCTGGTCTCACCGCTCGTAGCAGCCGCTACCGCGGTCACAGGTCACCTCAGCAGCCCCGTCGACCTCTGAGCCGGTTGACCTCTGAGCCAGAGAAGAGACAACGATGGAAGCATTTCGTCAGCACCGCGGTCGAGCTGTTCCGTTGCGTCGCAGCAACGTCGACACCGACCAGATAATCCCTGCGGTCTACCTCAAGCGGATCACCCGTGACGGCTTTGAGGACGGCCTCTTTGCCGCCTGGCGCGCTGACCCTGACTTCGTGCTCAACCAGCCCGCATATGAGGGGGCAACGATTCTCGTAGCCGGCCCCGAGTTCGGCACCGGGTCTTCCCGCGAGCACGCGGTGTGGGCGCTGCAGAACTACGGATTCAAGGTCGTGATCTCGCCGCGGTTCGCTGACATCTTCCGCGGCAACAGCCTCAAGAATGGGCTGCTGACCGTTCAGCTGAGCGAGGACGAGGTCGAGGATCTCTGGCAGACCGTTGAGGCTAACCCGAGCCGTGAGGTCGAGGTCGACCTCAAGAGCCGAGAGGTGCGCTTTGACGGGCGCACCGTCTCGTTCGAAATCGACGACTACTCGCGAGAGCGCTTGATGGAGGGACTCGACGACATCGCGCTCACGCTTCGTCACGACGGCGACATCGAGGCTTTTGAGCGGAACCGCCCATCATGGCTGCCGACGGCGACCCGCTCGGTGTGACGAATCTCCTTATGGCGTAAGACTTATCCCGGCGTGTAGACGTTGTGTGATTGCAGTCGATTGCCTACCGTGCGGTGACGGTCGGGATACGCCCGGTCGAGACGGCTTTCTGAAGGGGAAGTAGTGAACAAGGCTCAACTTATTGATGTACTGTCCGGCAGCTTCGAGGGCAACCGGCGCGTGGCGCAGCATGCGCTCGAGTCGGTGATCGACACGATTACCCGTGAGGTGGCCAAGGGCGAAGCGGTGGCCATCACTGGCTTTGGCAAGTTCGAACGTCGCATTCGGCCGGCAGGGACCGCCCGCAACCCGCAGACGGGTGCTGTCGTCAAGACCAAGAAGAAGGCAGTACCCCGGTTTAGTGCCGGTGCCGAGTTCAAGGCAGTCGTCAACGGCGAGAAGAAGCTTGCCGCTCCGGCTAAGAAGTCGGCGGCGAAGAAGTCCACCGCAAAGAAGACGACCAAGAAGGCGACCGTAAAGAAGTCGCCAGCCAAGAAAGCGCCAGCAAGGAAGTCACCAGCGAGGAAGTCACCAGCCAAGAAGACTGCGAAGAAGTCAGCTCGCAAGCGCTAGAGGCGGGTGTGCACGGCCCGGGCCCTGTTGGGCTCGGGCCGTTGCCATGCTGCGGGTACCCCGCTGGTGTGAGTTCAGAAGTTGTTAGGTCAGACGTAGGGAAAGGTCGCGAGTGTCAACGAGGAAATGGTTGTCGCGCTCACACTCTCGTCGAAGTCGATCCTGACTCGTTGACCAATGCGGAAGAACCGTGCCGGGCTCGACTGCCATGCCGCAGCCTCGAACGGGTAGACCTCGCCGTCGTCGGTGATGACACTCCCGTCGCCTGACACGGCGTCGAAGGTGTGGACCGTTGCCTGCACGGCGGTCACCCTAGTCTCGAATGGTCGGATCGAAGCGGCAAGCCTTCGAGGGAGGCCGAGGAAGACCGAGGAAGGAGGACACCCACACGTGGTCAGCCCCGGGTCGTCGTCGTTTGGGGCGACCTATCAAGTGGTTCGAACGATTCTCCGTCCCACGTTGCGCGCCGTCACCCGCCGCGACTGGACGGGTCTGGAGCACGTCCCCGCGACCGGAGGATGCGTCGTCGTGTCCAACCACGTGTCGCACTTCGACCCACTTCCGCTCGCCGAGTTTCTGGATGCCGCTGGTCGTAAGTCGAGTTTCTTAGGAAAGTCTGAGTTGTTTGACGTCCCCGTGTTCGGAGCGCTGCTGCGATCGGCCGGCCAAATCCCGGTACACCGCGAGTCCCAACGTGCAGGTGCGGCTGTGACGGCAGCACGGGACGCCGTACTAAGTGGTGACTGCGTTGTCATATATCCAGAAGGGACCATCACCAGGGACGCCGACCTCTGGCCGATGACGGGTAAAACCGGTCTGGCGCGCGTCTGGTGGGAGACGCGCTGTCCGGTGATTCCCGTTGCGATGTGGGGCCCGCAGGACATGCTCTCGCCGTACGGCAAACTCCCTCGGCCGTGGCGGCGTCCGGTCATGCACGTCAAGGCTGGTCCTGCGCTTGACTTTCCATCTGACGACCCCCCTGAATTCCGAGCCATGACTGAGATAGCAATGTCGGCGATCACCGACCTGCTGAGGTCATTACGCGATCGCACCTCGTCACGGGACAATCGCGGCAGCAAACGAGAGGGTGCCTAATGCAGACAGCAGTGATGGGCCTGGGTTCCTGGGGTACCTGCTTTTGCCTGTTGCTGGCCGACGCAGGTCACGAGGTCCGCGTATGGGGTAGGGATGCTGACGTCGTCGACGAGGTCGCCAGGACCGGTCGCAACGTCCGATACCACCCCGAGTTGCAGCTGCCCGAGACCGTCACCGCGCTCAGCGACCCAGCGAAAGCGCTGACCGGCGCCGAGCTCGTTGTTCTCGCCGTTCCGGCACAGTCACTGCGCGACAACCTGCGGCAGTGGGGCGAGCAGGTCGGTCAGGGGTCAGTCATTCTCAGCTTGGCCAAAGGCCTCGAGCTCGGCTCGCACGCGCGCATGTCAGAAGTCGTTGCCGCAGAGCTTCCCGGCGGTACGGCAAACGTCGCAGTGCTGTCTAGGCCGAACCTCGCTGGAGAGGTCGCGCAGCGGGAGCCAACGGCCAGCGTCGTCGCGTCGGCCGACCTTGCGATCGCGACCGGTGTGCAGTCCTCGATCCAGACCAACTATTTCCGGCCATATACGAACACCGATGTCGTTGGCGTCGAGCTTGGCGGCGTCGTGAAGAACGTCATTGCGCTCGCAACGGGGATGGCTGAAGGAATGGGGCTTGGCGACAACAGCAAGGCAGCCATCATCACTCGTGGGCTGGCAGAGATGACGCGGCTCGGTGTGGCCCTTGGTGCCGACCCACTGACCTTCATGGGGCTTGCCGGTGTCGGCGACCTGGTCGCCACGTGCTCGTCGCCGCTGTCCCGCAATCGCACCTTCGGCGAGAACCTCGGCAGGGGCATGACCATGGAGCAGGTTGAGGAGATCACCGACCAGACCGTTGAAGGTGTGACGTCGTGCGGCCCGTTGCTCGACATGGCGCGCGAGCACAGCGTCGACATGCCGATCACTGAGCACGTCTGGAAGGTCGTCGCACACGGCTGGACCCCGCGAGACATGGTGCAGTCGCTCATGATGAGAGTGGCCAAACCGGAGTGGGAGCGCTAAGTGGCATCGAGTAGGCGGATTCGGGTCGCGGTGGTTTTCGGCGGACGCAGCACCGAGCACCAGATCTCGTGTGTGTCGGCCGGAAGTGTGCTTCGCGCCCTCGACCCAGACGCGTTCGAAGTGATCCCGGTCGGCATTACCCGCGAGGGCCAATGGGTACTGACCAGCGGCGACCCCGAGCGACTGGCGATCTCCTCCGGAGTGCTGCCGTCAGTGGACGAGGCGGCCGGTAGCGCCTTGGTGTGGACGGCCGATCCGTCCAGAGCGCTCAGTGTCCAAGAGCCGGGACAGGTGCCAGAGGTGCTGGGCGACGTTGACGTGGTCTTTCCTTTGTTGCACGGTCCGTTCGGCGAAGACGGGACGCTTCAAGGGCTGCTGGAACTCGCCGGAATCCCGTACGTCGGTTCCGGCGTACTCGCTAGCGCAGCCGCCATGGACAAGGCAGTCACCAAGACGTTGGTGGCGGCAGCTGGCATCGTGCAGGCGCCGTACCGCGTCATCAGTGACCGCGACTGGACATGGAACCGGGATGCGTCCTTGAAATCTGTGCAAGAGCTGACGCTCCCCGTTTTCGTCAAGCCCGCCAGGGCGGGTTCCAGCGTCGGCATTTCGCGGGTCACCGACTGGAACGATCTCGAGGCTGCCGTCCTCGTGGCTCGTGAGAACGATCCCAAGGTGGTAGTGGAGCAAGGTGTCGACGGTCGTGAGATCGAATGCGGCGTGCTGGAACGCCTGGACGGCAGTGGGCCAGAAGCTAGCGTTCCGGCCGAGATCCGGGTAACTGGCGAGCACGACTTCTACGACTTCGAGGCGAAGTACCTCGATGACGTGACTGAGCTCGACGTCCCTGCCGACCTTCCGCCGGACGTGACAGAGGCGGTGCGGAGTGCCGCATGCGCGGTGTTCGACGCAGTTGGGTGCGAGGACTACGCGCGGGTCGATTTCTTCGTGGCCGATGACGGATCAGTGGTACTCAACGAGATCAATACGATCCCTGGTTTTACCCACATATCACTCTTCCCGCGGATGTGGCAGGCATCTGGCGTCGACTATCCCGACCTTGTTGCGCGGCTAGTCAACCGGGCCATGGCGAAGCGGCGCGGGCTACGGTGATTTCGTAGGCGAGGTAGCCGGCGACGAGAGAGGTGGTTGCGGGCTCGTCTTCGGATCGTGGTCCTTAACCGCCTCAGCGAACGCGGTGAGTACCTCACCCTCCGGTGCATAGTCGTCTGGCACCGTCACCTCCACGTACGCATCGCGGCCGTACGTCGTGAACACGTATCCATGCGTCAGCTGCTCTGGGAGCCACGCGACGCCGTCGACGGAAGTGAGCGAAGAGGTCGGCTGCATCGCAGCGGGTCGGTCGACGCCGCACCTCAGTGTGATTGGGGGGTCCCCCCAGGCCGCCGTTGATGTGGAGTTCGGCGTTGTCTCACGCTCCTGCTGGCCAGCCACGGTGTCGGGAAGTGCGTCCTTGAGAGAGCGACAGACGTCGGTCAGTGAGCTGGTCGGCGACGGTGGCTCTACCGCGACGCGGTCGCTGCACGCCGCGACGGTCAGCATCACCAGGCTCAAGACGACGAGATGTGCCAGCCGCCCGGTGCGCCGTGGATCGGCCTCAGCTGACCCCGTGGGCCGACGGGTCGAATTGATGGGGGCGGGCTGCCGCTGCTAGAGGTTGATGACCGGGCAGGTCAAGGTGCGGGTAATGCCAGGAACTGCCTGCACCTGGGCTACCACGAAGCGGCCGAGCTCGTCGTCGTTGCCGGCCTCAGCGCGGACGATCACGTCGTAGGCGCCGATCAGGTTCTCCGCGAGGGTGACACCTGAGATCTTGGAGATCTGGTCGGCGACCTCGGCGGCGCGCCCAACCTCGGTCTGGATCAAGATGTATGCCGTGACCATTTGGAGTCTCCCTTCCGCAGGCCAAGAAGGTACCGGGTGCCGGGCGACAACCGCGAGTCCGCCGCTATGACCGGTAACGACGCCCACGATCGGGACGGTGGCCGCGGGGGCCACGGGGAGCAGGCCGAGGGCGAGACCCTCGCCGATCGGGGCGAGCGGTCGTTGGTGGACGCCATCGTGCGGCGGCTGCCGCAAGGCCGGAACGTCTCGGTGCCGCCAGGCGACGATGCCGCCGTTGTGTCGGTGGACGGCACGCCGGTCGTGGTGACCACGGACGTCCTCGTTGAGAATGTGCACTTCCGTTTGGATTGGTGCACCGCCGAAGACATCGGTCATCGTGCTGCAGCGGCGAGCCTGGCCGATGTGGTCGCGATGGGTGCAATACCGGTCGCTCTAGTAGTCGCTGTGAGTGCTCCTGCGAGTTTGGAGTCCGCCTGGCTGCTTCGACTGGCCGATGGGCTTCGCGACGAATGCGCGGCTGTGAAGGCAAGCGTTGTCGGCGGAGACGTGTCATCTGGACCTGTCGTGTCCGTGACGACAACAGCCATCGGTCGCTTAGGCGCTGACTCCGCCGTGTTGCGTAGCTGTGCCAAACCTGGTGATGTCGTCGGGCTGGCCGGTCGCGTCGGATGGGCAGAAGCCGGCCTAGCGGTATTGATCCGCGGCTTCCGTTCACCCAGGGCGCTGGTCGACGCCTATCGACGTCCGGAAGTTCCCTATGCGGCTGCGGCCAAAGCGGTTCGCGGCGGCGCACACGCC
>JAJKIB010000373.1 GCA_021154745.1 Mycobacterium sp. | reverse complement strand
GGCGGCGGCATGACGTCGAGCGAGCCCGTGATCGACGAGAAGATGGCGGCGCTTCAGCGCGAGGTGAATGCGGCCGAGGGCGAGACGCTGCTGCAGACCACGGATCTGACCGTCAAGTTCGGCGGTTTGACGGCGCTCGACTCGGTCACCTTCGACATCAAGCGTGGCGAGATCCTGGGCCTCATCGACCCCAACGGGGCGGGTAAGACGACGTGCTTCAACGCGATCACCGGGGTGTACAGGCCCACCTCCGGCACGGTGACCTTCGATGGCGCACCGCTCGGCCGTATCAAGCGCCATCAGATCACCCGCAAGGGCATTGCCCGAACGTTCCAGAACATCCGGCTGTGGGGCGAGATGACGGCGCTGGAGAACGTCGTCGTGGGCACCGATGCCCGGCACCAGACCTCCGTTCCGGGAGCTTTGGTCCGGACGCCACGGCACCGTCGCGAGGAGAAGTCGGCGATCGAGAAGGCCGCCGCCCTGCTGCAGTTCGTCGGCATCTCCGAACGCGCCGAGGAGAAGGCCAAGAATCTGCCGTACGGCGATCAGCGGCGCCTCGAGATCGCCCGTGCGCTGGCCACCGAGCCGAAACTGCTCTGCCTCGACGAGCCGGCCGCCGGCTTCAACCCGAGCGAGAAGGCCGCGCTGATCGAGCTGATCCGCAAGATCCGCGACGACGGCTACACGGTGCTGCTCATCGAACACGACATGCGGTTGGTGATGGGGGTGACCGACCGGATCGTCGTGCTGGAGTTCGGCCGCAAGATCGCGGACGGCCTGCCGCACGAGATCCGCGAGGACCCAAAGGTCATCGCCGCCTACCTGGGGGTGCCCGACGATGACGTCAAGTGACGACCGACCGATCCTGCTCGAGGCCCGCGATGTGGTCGTGCACTACGGCCGCATCAAGGCGCTGCACGGGGTGTCGCTGGTGGTGCACGAGGGCGAATTGGTGACCCTGCTGGGTTCCAACGGCGCGGGCAAGACCACGATGATGCGGGCGATTTCGGGGCTGCGCCGGCTGACGTCTGGCTCGGTGTGGTTCGACGGACAAGACATCACCGGCGTCAAGGCGCACAAGCGGGTGATAGATGGGCTGATCCAGGCGCCGGAGGGCCGCGGCGTCTTTCCCGGCATGACCGTCATCGAGAACCTGGAGATGGGTTGCTACGGACGCAAATTCGCGTCCAGGGCCGAGCACCACGAGCGGCTGGAGTGGGTGCTGCAGACGTTCCCTCGGCTGGAGGAACGTAAGCACCAGGTGGGCGGCACACTGTCCGGTGGCGAGCAGCAGATGTTGGCGATCGGCCGCGCGCTGATGGCCCGGCCGAAAGTGCTGCTGCTCGACGAACCGTCGATGGGCCTGGCCCCGATGGTGATATCGCAGATCTTCAAGATCATCGCCGAAATCAACTCGCAGGGCACCACGGTGCTGCTCGTCGAGCAGAACGCGCAGCAGGCGCTCACCCGGTCCGATCGGGCCTACATTCTGGAGACCGGTGAGGTCACCCGGGAGGGCAACGCGCGAGAGTTGTTGGCCGACGACAGCATTCGCGCGGCCTACCTCGGCGTCGCCTAGCCCTTTTCCCCGCGAGCGTGCGTGTCTGCGGCCGACCCGCCGAACAAATCCACGAGTTTGCGCACGCTCGCTAATGGTTTAGTCGACGCGAAAACGCTTGATCCGGCCCGTCTTACCGGACATCAGCCGGAGGCGGCTGGGTGCTACGCCGAGATGATCGGACAGGGCTCGGACGACAGCCTCATTGGCCGCGCCGTCGACCGCTCTTTCGCGAACGTAGATCGTCAACGAGCCATCCGCGCCCGTCTCAATAAGCGGGCCCTTCTTGCTGCCCGGCTTCACCCGCACCGAGATGATGTCAGCCATGTCCCAATCCAGCGACGAGCGTGCGCGAACTGCCGCCGATCCGCGGCGTGTCGCGGGGCAGACACGCACGCTCGCGATGACTGGTCACGTCGCGACTGCGCGCGCTTCGAGCGCGTCGAGCACCTCGACATGCTCGGGTGGAACGCCGATGTGCATCACGAGGTCGTCGCCGACCGATTCGAACTCGAACGTGAAGAACGCGCAGCACTCGCCTTCCCGCCGCGCCAGATCGCGGGCGGGTGCCTCGACGATGCGCCGCAGCACGACGTCCAGTCGTTGCGGCCCTGGACGCTCCGCTCGCACGACGAAGGTGAACAAGTCGTCGAACTCAGCCACCCGCAGCGGACGTTCCGACGTCGGCAGCGTGCACGCGTCGGGTGCCCAATCGTCAGGCATATATCGACGATAACCCCTAGCGCAACGACCGCATTCGCTCCCACGGCCACGTCATCAGCGTCCAGACGATGAGGATCAGCACGGTCGCTGTGAAGATGTACACCGGCCACGGCCCTAGCACGTCCAGCAGAGACGCGGTCGAGGGTTTCCGGTTGAGGAAGCCGTAATTCGTGCCGGCAATGGTGTTGAACGTGAACGTGACCGACGCCCACACGACCGTGACGACGACTGCGATGCGATAGCTGCGCCAATCGGGTCGCATGCCGCGGCCCCAGGTGAGGTAGATGGCCGCCCAGACGACTACCAGGTGTATGGCCCAGAATGCCAGGAACTGGTAGTTCGGGAAGTCGGGGCTTTGCAGAGCTGGCGATATCAACGCTTGCGTACTCAGCACCAGCCCCCAGTAGTAGGTGAGCGCGTACGCCCATTTCCGCTGTGACCACAGGGCGTACGCGGCGGCGACGGTCGCGAGGTCGGTCAGTTGCAGCGGCACGGAGCTGTCGATCGTCGGCGGAGTGAGGACGTATACCAGGATCGCGGCGTAGATCACTGCCGTCGTCGCCCCGAGGATGCGGCCGAGGCGGCGAGCCTGCCGCTGGGTCTGCCTTCGCCCGACCCACACCAGCAGTACCGCGCCGATCACAAACACCGCAATGACGCCCCAATGTGAGGGGCTGTAGGCCGAAAACTGCTTAGCGAGCAACGATTACGGACGAGCCGTGTCCGAACAGCCCCTGGTTCGCGGTGACCCCGACGGTGGCATCCTCGACCTGGCGGCCGGTGGCCTGGCCCTTCAGCTGCCACGTTAGCTCGCACACCTGCGCGATGGCCTGGGCGGGAATGGCCTCGCCGAAGCACGCCAGACCCCCTGACGCGTTGACCGGGATGCGGCCGCCGATCGTCGTCGCGCCGCTGCGCAACAACTGCTCGGCTTCACCCTTCGGGCACAGCCCGAGGTGCTCATACCAGTCCAGTTCCAGCGCGGTCGACAGGTCATAGACCTCGGCCAGCCTCAGGTCTTCGGGCCCGATACCCGCCTCAGCGTAGGCCGCGTCAAGGATCTGGTCCTTGAACGCCCGATCGGGAGCGGCGACCACTGCGGTCGAATCGGTTGCGATGTCCGGCAATTCGGGTAGATGCTGCGGATAGCGCGGCGTCACCGTGGACACCGCGCGCACCGACGGCACCCCCTCGAGCGAGCCGAGGTGTTTCTCGGCGAATGACTTGCTGGCGACGATCAGCGCCGCCGCGCCGTCGGATGTTGCGCAGATGTCGAGTAGCCGCAGCGGATCGGAGACCACCGGGCTGGCCAGCACGTCCTCGACCGAGGTTTCCTTGCGGTACCGGGCATTCGGATTCTGCAGGCCGTGCTTGGCGTTCTTGACCTTGACGGCCGCGAAGTCTTCGAGTGTCGCGCCGTAGAGATCCATCCGGCGACGGGCCAGCAGTGCGAAGTACACCGTGTTCGTCGCGCCGATCAGGTGGAATCGCTGCCAGTCCGGATCAGTCCTTCGTTCACCGCCGACGGGTGCGAAGAAGCCCTTGGGTGTGGTGTCGGCGCCGATGACGAGTGCGACATCGCAGAACCCGGCCAGGATCTGCGCGCGGGCACTCTGTAGCGCCTGAGATCCGCTGGCGCACGCCGCATACGACGATGAGACCGGCACACCGTTCCAGCCCAACTTCTGTGCGAACGTCGAGCCCGCGACGAAGCCGGGATATCCGTTTCGGATGGTGTCGGCGCCGGCCACCAGTTGGATCTGGCGCCAGTCCAAACCAGCCTCGGCCAGGGCGGCGCGGGCCGCGGCGACGCCGTATTCGGTGAAGTCGTTGCCCCACTTGCCCCATGGGTGCATGCCCGCGCCGAGGATGTAGAGCGGTTCGGGACTCATGACGCACCACCCTTCTTGCTCCTCGCGTCCGCGATCCTCCACGCGTAGACGATGCGCTCGACGCCGTCGTCGTCGACGAACAGCGCCATGGTGGTCAGCTCCATCTCCATGCCGATCTTCAGGTCCGCGGCCAGCGTGCCCTCGGCCACCTTGCCCAACACGATCAGCCCTTCATCGGCCAACTGCACGGCGGCAACGGCGAACGGCTCGAACGGATCCGGCGACGGATACGGCGGCGGCGGGGCATACCGGTTCTCGGTGTAGCTCCACAGCGTGCCGCGGCGAGACAGCGGCACCTGCGCCAGGTCGTCGCCGTCACATGCGGGATTCGGACAGTTGTTGGCCCGCGGCGGAAAGACATACGTGCCGCAGTGATGGCACCTGCCGCCGATCAGATAGGGCTCGCCGGACCCATCGGTGGCGAACCAGCCGTCGATCGCGGGTTGGGTGGTCGCAGCTGACACCCGGCCAGCCTACCGACTCCCGAGGTCAAACTGAAACGTGTTCCAGTTCCGCCGCGCTGTCAGAGAAGTTGGGATCGGTAGCTAACCGGCCCCTGTGCACTTGTGCGGGAGTAGCGTCCCGGGCATCACCGCCCGGGACCCGAAAAGAACGGAGACCACCGATGGGACTGTTCGATAAGGCAAAGAAGGCAGCAGCTCAGGCACAGCAGGCCTTTGCCCAGCAGACCGCGCCGCAGCAGGGTGACGCGCTGGTGCACGCCCGGGGCGCCGGCCCGATCGACCCCGCCGTTATGGGCGGGCCGTCGACCCGCTCGGTGGCGGCGGACGACCCGATCTGGCAGCCGATCAACGGCATCTCGCTGCAGGACTACGGCGAGCTCGCCCGTGACGCGCAGGCCCGCGGCGTCACCGACGAGGCCGGCATGATCGCCCTCGGCCAGGAGCGCGGCTGGGACCCGGCGGACACCAAGGCTGCGCTCGACGGCTGGGTGCAGCGGATGGGCCAGTCGATGGCCGTCGGACAGCAGTTCCGCAAATTCCTCGGCTACTGACGGGGACTGATCAGCATGCCCAACCCGTTCAAGGACTGGGCGCGGATGTATGGCGCCAACAAGCAGTACCTGGAATCGCAGGGGCGCCCATCGTCCTTCCTCGGCCAGATCGGCGACATCCCCAACCGGATTCACGAGGCGGCCGACGCCAGCGAGATCGGCATGAAGATGATGCGGCATGCGCAGCTGACCAACGGCGCAGGCCTGCCCGCCACCGTCACCATCGACGGCGTGCGGCAGGTCGGGTCGTACATGAGCATGTCGCCAGTGCTGCGGGTCCAGGGGCGGGTTCAGCGCGAGGACGGTACCCAACCCTACGGCGCCGTCTTCGACGAGGTCGTGGCGCGGATGCAGATGGCGCGGATGCAGCCGGGAGCGACGATCGCGGTGTTCGTCGACCCGCAGAATCCCGTGGACATGGCGATCGACTGGATCCGCACCGGTCAGGTCGGTCCGCCGCCGCCAGGATCCATGCCCGGTCCGGGCGAGCCGGGGGCGCGGCGCTAGGCGGCGTCGAGCAGAATCCGCAGCAGGTCGTCCGGGTTGTCCCTCATCAGGTTGTGGGCGCCGTCGAGCACATGCGTGGTCCAAGTCGGGTCGCGTCGCACCCGCTCGAACGTCGCCGCGAACGGCGACTCGCCCTCCCATTTCGTCGCACAGACGTAGACCCGGCGCCGGAACCGCGATAGATCCCCGCTGAGCCGGACGGGTTGCATCAACGACGCCAACGGATGCGCGGTGGCTCGTGAATCGAAGAACGGCATGGGAGGCACGCCATAACCCGTGTCGTCGACCGCGGTGTACCACGCCCGCTGCTCGTCGGTGGTCAGCGTCCAGCACGACTCGCCGTCGCGCGGCACGAACGCGTCCAGGTACACCAGTGAATTCACTTGCCGCGGAACACGATCCGCGACCGTGGTGATCACCATGCCGCCGTAGCTGTGCCCAACGAGCACCGCGTCGCTGATGTGGTGCACGGTCAGTTCGGCGAGCACGTCGGCGATGTGCGTCTCGAGGTTGACGCCGGCGTGCAGCAGGTGGGCTCGCTCCGCGATACCGGTCAGCGTGATGGCCAGCACCCGGTGCCCGCGCGACCGCAGTGCCGCGGCCAGATCGTCGAAGCACCACGCGCCGTGACAGGCACCGGGTACCAGCACGTAGGTCGTCATGCCCGCACCTTGTCGGCATGGGTGTCCTGGCGGTACTTGCCGGTCACCCGCGCCAGGTCCTCCGGCCGCCGCGAGGCGCCGGTGACATGCATCTCGCGGTTGGCTGCCACGACGTCTGCGGTCTCCGGGCGCCGAATGTCCTCGTAGGACCGCAACCCGCGGTCGACGTCACGCGCCAGTTCGTCGGCCAGCACCCGCGCGTCGACGATCGCCTGTGAACCGCCGTTGGCGCCAACGGGATACATCGGATGCGCGGCGTCGCCGAGCAGGGTTACCCGTCCGCGTCCCCACCACGGCAGCACGTCGCGGTCGACCATCGGATACTCCAACACCGGCTCGGTGCGGCGCACCAGATCGGCGGCATCCAGGAAGCCAAGGTTCCACCTCTCCAGGTGTCGCAGCACCTCCGACCGGTCACCGGGATGATTCCACTTCGCATCACCCGGCAATGGCCCAGGTTCGGATTCGGGCATCATGACGACCCAGTTGACCAGCCCGCCGCCGATTGGATACGTGACGAGGTCGACTCCATGAGGATCCTTGACTATGACCATCGTGCGGGCGTCGAGGAACTTCCCTGGAGCGGCGCCCCTGAACATCCGCACTCCTGACCACAGCAGCGGATCGGGCGCCGTATGCAGTTGCGCCCGCACTGCCGAGTGAATGCCGTCGGCACCGACCAGCGCATCCGCAGTGAAGTCGCCGGCCGAGGTGTTCACCCGCACCCTGTTCCCGGAGTCGTCGAAGCTGTGCAGCTCCGCGCCCGTGCGAATGGCATTGGGGCCGAGTCGTTCTCGCAGCGCCGACAGCAGCAGCATCTGCAGCTGGCCGCGGTGCACCGAATATTGCGGATAGCCGTAGCCACCGTCGATTCCACGCGGCTCACGGAACAGCAGCGTGCCGTCGGTGTCGTAGTACGAGATTGAGGTGGGCGCGACGGCGACCTTCGATAACTCATCACCCAGCCCCAGGTCATAAAGCTCACTGACCGCGTGCGGCAGCAGGTTGATGCCGACGCCCAGCGGCCCCAGGTGCGAAGCGCGTTCGAGAACGGTCGGTTCGATGCCGCGGGCGCGCAATGTCAATGCGGCGGTCAGCCCGCCTATCCCGCCGCCGGCAATCAATACGTCAGTCATGTCGACTCCTTCCCTCAATATCAAGGGTCGGCGCCGCAGTTCTATAAGTCCAATATCGATGTAGACCAGAAACTATAATCATCTACTATGGAACTTCGGCGCCTCGAATACTTCGTCGCCGTCGCCGAGGAGGCCAACTTCACCCGGGCGGCCGAGCGCATCCACGTCGCGCAGCCGGCGGTCAGCGCCCAGATCCAGCGGCTGGAACGCGAGCTCGGCCAGCCGCTGCTGGACCGGTCGCGTCGCACCGTGCGGTTGACTGCCGCCGGCGAGGCCGCGCTGCCGTACGCCAGGGCGGCGCTCGCCGCCGTCGCCGACATTCACGTCGCTGTCGAGGAACTGACCCAATTGGTTCGCGGCACCGTCACGATCGGGGCGGTGACATCGCACAGCGTCGACCTTCCGTCGTTACTTGCCGATTTCCATGCCGACCATCCCAACGTCGAAATCACGCTCAGCACAGACAGTTCCGACGCGCTCATCGACAAGGTGCAGTCCGGGCGGCTAGACGCCGCGATCGTCTCCGTTGGACCCGGTGAACGGCCGGAGGGCCTTGACGTGGAGGTGGTCACCGACGAAGCCATTCAGGCCGTGGTATCCCCGAGTGACGAGCTGGCGTCTCGCAAGACCATCCGGCTGAGGGACCTGGCCAACCGCCAGCTCATTGCGCTGCCCGTCGGGGCGGGCATCCGGCATCAGTTCGACGCCGCCTGCGCACATGCGGGAATCACCCCGCAGATCGCCTTCGAAGCCAGCACGCCGCTGGCGCTCGCCGATCTGGCCGAGCGCGGCCTCGGGGTGGCGATCGTGCCCGCGTCGGTGCCGCGGGACCGCGACGGATTACACGCGCTGGCGATCGTCCCCGAACTGCGGGGCCGATTGGTGCTCGCGTGGCGGTCGGGCGGCCCCATGAGCCCGGCGGCACGTGTGCTGGTCGAGAAGGCTCGCCGTCTACTGCGTGTCGGGGCGGGTGCATAGAGTAGGGCCGTGAGCCCAGCCAGTACCGCAACCGACAAGAAGACGGCATCCGCAGGAGCTGACCAGAAGCCCACATTGATGCTGCTGGACGGCAATTCGCTGGCATACCGGGCCTTCTATGCGCTGCCCGCGGAGAACTTCAAGACCCAGGGTGGGTTGACCACCAACGCGGTCTACGGCTTCACCGCGATGCTGATCAACCTGTTGCGCGACGAACAACCCACCCACGTCGCGTCCGCGTTCGACGTGTCGCGGCAGACCTTCCGCGTCGACAAGTACCCGGAGTACAAGGCCGGCCGGTCCTCCACGCCCGACGAGTTCCGCGGCCAGATCGACATCACCAAAGAGGTGCTGGTCGCGCTCGGCATTACCGTGCTCGCCGAGCCGGGTTTCGAGGCCGACGACATCATCGCCACGCTGGCCACCCAGGCCGAGGACGACGGATATCGCGTTCTGGTAGTCACCGGCGACCGCGACGCGCTGCAACTGGTCAGCGACGACGTCACGGTCCTCTACCCCCGCAAGGGCGTCAGTGAGCTGACCCGGTTCACCCCCGAGGCCGTCGTCGAGAAGTACGGGCTGACACCGCAGCAGTACCCCGACTTCGCGGCGCTGCGTGGTGACCCCAGCGACAACCTGCCCGGCATCCCTGGCGTGGGGGAGAAGACCGCGACGAAGTGGATCGCCGAATTCGGGTCGCTGCAGCAGCTGGTCGACAAGGTCGATGAGGTCAAGGGCAAGGTCGGCGACGCGCTGCGCGCCAACCTGTCGCACGTGGTGCTGAATCGCGAGCTCACCGATCTGGTCAAGGACGTGCCGCTGGCGCAGACGCCAGACACGCTGCGGATGCAGCCGTGGGATCGCGACCAGATCCACCGTCTCTTCGACGACCTGGAGTTCCGGGTGCTTCGCGACCGCCTCTTCGAGACGCTGGCCTCGGCCGATCCCGAGGTCGACCAGGGCTTCGACGTGCGGGGCGGGGCGCTCGAGTCGGGCGAGTTGGCTGCCTGGCTGGCCGAGCACAGCCAGGGCAACCGGTTCGGGCTGGCGGTGGTCGGTACGCATCTGGCGTTCGACGCCGACGCCACCGCGCTGGCCATCGTCGCCGCGGACGGCGACGGACGCTACATCGACACGGCCACCCTGCACCCCGACGACGAAGCCGCACTCGCCGCATGGCTGGCCGATCCCGGTGCACCGAAGGCATTGCACGAGGCCAAGCTCGCCATGCACGACTTGGAAGGCCGCGGATGGACGCTGAACGGCATCACCTCCGACACCGCGCTGGCCGCCTATCTGGTCCGCCCTGGGCAACGCAGTTTCGCGCTCGACGACCTGTCGCTGCGTTACCTGAAGCGCGAATTGCGTGCGGATAACCCTGAGCAGCAACAACTTTCGCTGCTCGACGACACAGACGGCGTCGACGACCAAGCCGTGCAGACCGTGATCCTGAGGGCCAGCGCGGTGATGGATCTGGCGGATGCGCTCGACGAGGAGCTGGCCCGCATCGACTCGTCGGCACTACTGGGCAACATGGAGTTGCCGGTCCAGCGGGCGCTCGCCAGGATGGAGACCGCAGGAATCGCCGTCGACCTCAATCTGCTGTCCGAGCTGCAGAGTGAGTTCGCCAACATGATCCGCGACGCCGCCGAGGCGGCCTACGCGGTGATCGGTAAGCAGATCAACCTCGGCTCGCCCAAGCAGCTACAGGTTGTGCTGTTCGACGAGCTGGAGATGCCGAAGACCAAGCGAACCAAGACCGGATACACCACCGACGCCGACGCGCTGCAGTCGCTGTTCGACAAGACCGGACACCCGTTCCTGCAGCACATGCTCGCCCACCGCGACGCCACTCGGCTGAAGGTCACCGTCGATGGGCTGCTGAATTCGGTGGCATCCGACGGCCGCATTCACACCACGTTCAACCAGACCATTGCGGCGACTGGCCGGCTTTCTTCTACCGAGCCGAACCTGCAGAACATCCCGATCCGTACCGACGCAGGTCGCCGGATCCGCGATGCGTTCGTCGTCGGCAAGGGATACGACGAGCTGATGACGGCCGACTACAGCCAGATCGAGATGCGCATCATGGCGCATCTCTCCGGCGACGAGGGCCTCATCGAGGCGTTCCGCACTGGCGAGGACCTGCACTCCTTCGTTGCATCGCGGGCATTTTCCGTGCCGATCGACGAAGTCACCCCGGAGCTGCG
The DNA here is from genome assembly GCA_021154745.1 of Mycobacterium sp. Taxonomy (GTDB): domain Bacteria; phylum Actinomycetota; class Actinomycetes; order Mycobacteriales; family Mycobacteriaceae; genus Mycobacterium. The sequence goes on along the minus strand of JAJKIB010000373.1, from coordinate 4,067 downwards.
CCGCCGGGTCAAGGCAATGTCCTACGGGCTGGCCTACGGACTGTCCGCCTATGGCCTGGCCGCGCAGCTGAAGATCTCCACCGAAGAAGCCAAGGTGCAGATGGAGCAGTACTTCGCCAGGTTCGGCGGGGTCCGTGACTACCTGCACGAAATCGTCGACCAGGCCCGCAAGGACGGCTACACGTCGACGGTGCTGGGCCGCCGGCGGTATCTGCCCGAGCTGGACAGCAGCAACCGGCAGGTCCGCGAGGCCGCCGAGCGTGCCGCGCTGAACGCGCCGATCCAGGGCAGCGCCGCAGACATCATCAAGGTCGCGATGATCAACGTCGACAAGGCGCTCAAAGACCCCGGACTGAAGTCACGCATGCTGCTGCAGGTGCACGACGAGCTGCTGTTCGAGATCGCGCGGGGGGAGCGTGACGCCCTCGAGAAGCTGGTCAAGGACGAAATGTGCGGCGCCTACTCACTGGACGTGCCTCTGGAGGTCAGCGTGGGATTTGGCCGGAGCTGGGATTCGGCGGCGCACTAAGGGCGGTTTATCTGCGGCCGGTGGCCCGGGGCAAGGTGAGTCATCCCGCGCAGGATCCATGGTGCGCGCCTGGCCATCGCGGCAACGGCGCGGTCCGAGCGGCGCATCGCGGTCCGAGGCCCGGGGGTCGGTGCTGACATCAGTTCCGCCTCAGCGGATCCTGCCCGCGGGCCGTTGCGATCGACCGCCAGGAGTTGACAGGTGTCGGGCACGCCACGTAGCTCGACGCTGCCGCGGTCGTCGAAGCCCGCGCCCGAGCCGATGACCAGGTCACGGACGGTGCGGGAAACGAGGATTTCGCCGGCAGCGGCGTGCCCGAGGATCCGCGCCGCGATGTGTACAGCGATTCCCCCAATGTCGTTGTCCACCAGTTCGCACTCGCCTGTGTGGATGCCCGCGCGGATCTCGGTGCCCAATGCCTCGGCCCCGACGCGCAAGGCTTCTGCGCACAGGATCGCCTGCGTCGGGCCGTCGAACGTGATCAGGTGGCCGTCGCCGGTGCTTTTGACCACCGTGCCGCCGACTCGTTGCGCGTGTTCGGCTGTGATCTCACCAAACCGGTGCATCACCGCACGCCATCGCTCGTCGCCCGTCGCCACCACGTGTTGGGTCGATGCCACTATGTCGGTGAACAACACGGTGCGCAGCGCGCGATGTGACTGGGAGGGCGCCGCATGGCTACCGGTGAGGAACTCCTCGATCCCGTTCAGGATCCTGTCCGGATCGGTGAACCAGGGCACGTGGTCCCTGCCCTCGACTTCGAGCAACCGCGCACCGGGGATATGGTCGGCGAGATACCGGCCCTCCTGCACCGGAACGACCTCGTCGCGGGCATGAATGACAAGGGTTGGCACGGTGATCGTCGGCAGGATCGGTCGCACGTCAATCCGAAACGCCGCTTCAAGTGTCGCCCGCGCCATCCCCGGGCTGGCGCTCATGCGCTCCAACATTGCGAGCTGCCGTATCGACCGCATCGATGGCAGCAGAGTTTTGGCTGCCTGGCCGCTGCCCCACGCCGAGCAGGCAACGCGGCCGAAAGCCTGCCAGCGCGCGAGCTGCTCCACCGAGGGCGTGTAGTCGTCACCCAGCTCGGGTACGAGGCGCGCCCGCAGCTCGGCCGGATCGCACTCGAAGTCGTCCCACCCGGCGAAGCCGAAGTACGAGAATGTGCCCAACAGAATCAACGCCCGCGTTCGCTCCGGGCGTGTTGCTGCGAACACGATGGCCGCCGGGCCGCCCTCGCTCGGGCCGAAGAGGACGGCCTTTGTGAAGCCGACGGCGTCCATGATTGCCTCAATCTCGGCAGCCCGATCATCCAGCGTGCGAACCCGCGGAACCGGGTCCGACAACCCGACCCCGGCCTTGTCGAACAGAAGGACGCGACAGAACGTGGAGAGCCGCTCCGCGAAGGCCTCGAATTCGGGCACGGTCCAATACAGCTCGAGATGGCTGACGAACGACCCGGCGAAGACGAGCTCGACGGGCCCGTCGCCGAACACCTGATACGCGATGCTGAGATCACCGCAGGATGCGTACGCCGTTTCCGGCACGGCCTGAGCGTACTGCTGCCGGACGCTACGACTCGCGGCTTTGGCGCAGATGGCTGACGCTATCGCAAATATTTGCGCCGAAGTCGGTACGCGCAGAAACGATCAGCACACTAAGTAGCGTCCGCGCGGTAGCCCGCAAGCGCCTGAAGCACGGGCGCGGCGGCGCGCATCGCTCCGAGCCAGTACGCCTCTTCGTTCTGCAGGGCGAACACGCGCGGGTCGCCGAAGCCGCGGTCGATGCGGTCCCGCACGAAGGCCAGCTCAACCACTTGCGCGGCGAACTTCTTGACCGCCTCGCCCGCTGGCTTTCCGCCGAGCCGGGCCGCCTCAGCGATCGCCAGCTTGCGGTTGCGGATCGACCCCAGCCAGGTCGCCTCGTTCGGAGTCACCAGACTGGCCGCCACCATTCCGGGCAGCTTCGCGGCTACGACCTGTTGTTCACGGCGACGGCTGGCGACCGCGAGCCAGATCGCCAACCCGAAGATCGGCACCATCCACAACACGTAGACGAGTAGATAGGTGCCCAGGCCCAGCAGCGAGGAGGCGTTCCACAACCCGTGCATGATCACCGCGACGACGTAGCCGAGCAGGATATAGAGGAGCTTGGCGGCGACGCTGCGCTGCTGCAGAGCGAAGTACACCCCGATGCCGATCGCCGTGGTGAACAGCGGGTGGGCGAACGGCGCCATGATCAGCCGCATCGCGGCCGTGACGAGAGAGCCGGCCAGCGATTCGTCGTCGGCAATGTAGAAAATGTCTTCCAGCCAGGCGAAACCTGCCGCGACCAGGCCCGCATACACCAGGCAGTCGGTCATCGAGTTGAGCTCGTTGCGGCGGCGGCCCGTCATCATGAGCAGTAAGAACAGGCCCTTGGCCCCTTCCTCGATCAACGGCGCGCTGATCGCGACGGAGGCGAAGCTGACTGTCTCACCGGCGCTGATCGCGGAGTCGATGGAGAGCTCCAGCACCACGGATACGACGACTGCGATCGATGCTCCCCACAGGAATGCCAGCACGAGCAGCCGCGGCGGCTCGGGCTCCCAGCGGTCCAGCCACAGATACGCCAGCAGGACCAGGATCATCGCCACGGTTGAAAGGACGAAGCCGGTGGCCGTGCCGACCGGGTTGACGGCGGTCAACAGGATCACGATCAGTCCAGTGACGGTGCTGAGCGCGATCAGCACGCCTAGGGGCGCGCCGACCTTGCGGATTCTCTTGGGGAGCCCGGGACTGACCTGCGGCTGCGGCGGCATCGACGGGAAGGACACGTCAGAAGGGTAGCTGCGGCTGTCAGGGCCGCCGACTGTAACGCCACGGTGCGATTTGGGTCGAAAGCCCGCCCCACGTTAGTGTCGGCGCGCCGGCGCGGCGTGATCATGATCCGCCAGCTCGGGGGACCGAGTTTGTCCAGCATGTGCACAGTCGAGTAACCTCGACACGTACCCGTCTGTGCTCGATCGCGGGTCACACCAATAACACGAGTCCCAATCCCTACGACCCAACCTGTCCGGAGCAACCCACCACATGCCAAGTCCCTCCGTCACCTCGCCACAAGTAGCCCTTAACGACATCGGCTCGGCCGAGGACTTTCTCGCCGCCATCGACAAAACCATCAAATACTTCAACGATGGCGACATCGTCGAAGGGACGATCGTCAAGGTTGACCGTGACGAAGTCCTGCTCGACATCGGTTACAAGACCGAAGGCGTCATCCCTTCCCGTGAGCTCTCCATCAAGCACGACGTCGACCCCAACGAGGTCGTCTCCGTCGGCGATGAGGTCGAAGCTCTGGTCCTCACCAAGGAGGACAAGGAAGGCCGCCTGATCCTGTCCAAGAAGCGCGCTCAGTACGAGCGGGCCTGGGGCACCATCGAAGAGCTCAAGGAAAAGGACGAGGCCGTCAAGGGCACCGTCATCGAGGTCGTCAAGGGCGGCCTGATCCTCGACATCGGCCTGCGCGGCTTCCTGCCCGCCTCGCTGGTGGAGAT
>JAJKIB010000372.1 GCA_021154745.1 Mycobacterium sp. | reverse complement strand
TCGCCGCAGGCGCGACTTGACCGTCAGCCGCCTGGTGTCGTGAAGATCTGCAGGGCATCGTGCAGATGGTTCTGACCCACCGCAGTCTTGACGATGACGACGTGCTCGCTCAGGTCGCCTTCCATGACGCAGCGCCGTTCAGTCGCTGGTGTCCACGACAGCCAACGATCACCTCTCTACCAGCCAGCAGCCCGGCTGCCTCGGGAATGTACGTGGCGGTGGCGGTTGGCCCGCGAGGTGGGCACGGTGGTATAAGGACAGCCCTTACTTCGCAGGCCTCGACGTACTGTTCTGCGTGGATCGCCTCGATGGAGGCGGGGTTGTAGTCCAGGTCGTGCCGCGAACGTGAAGGAGAACATGATGAAGGTTCTCAAATGGGCGGTAGTGCTGTTGATGGCGGTACTGGGCCTGATGGCCGGTGCTTCGGCGCTGGCCTCAGCGACCCCTGATACCCAAGGCGACGTGATTTATCTGCAGTTGCTCGACCAGAACGGGGTGTCCTACCCCAATCCCGAGGCGATGGTCTCTTTCGCTCATGACCTCGTGGACGAACTGAACGCCTCCCCGCAGAACGACGCCAGTGTGGGCTCGATAGTCGCGACCGGCGAGGAGCGGATTTCTCAGCACGACATGGGCGTGATCATCGCCGCCGCAGTAGTCGCGTACAGACCGTCCCTGATCCCCGTGGTTGGGCACTGGGCGGACAGCGCCGCTGGCTTGCCCTGTGGTTCTGCAGCTGAGGGGGTGCTGCGATGAAGAAACTGCTCACAGCTGTGTTGGCGGTCTGCCCCAAGAAGGGAGGCACTGTCACGAGGACGGTGACCCACCGCCCGTCTACTTGCTGGTCCTAGGGCAGATGCTGTTGCACCTATGCCCCCATCGGGGGCACCACGCGGTTCCTCGAAGGCATGTGCTCACGGTCGGCGAACTGGTCCGGTTGCACCGATCGGCCGTTTGATGGTTCGGCCACCGCAGCGCTGCCTGCCCGGCCACCGGCTCGCGGCGCGGCCAGTGCTCGTTTGACTTCGCGTAGGACTCAGGTAGTCCACTACTCATGCTCTTTGGCGGCCAGGGCCTTACGTTGCTCGAAAGTCCTCACTCCGTGAGTGGAACACCGGAAATGCTCGATCTCTCCGACTACAGCGACTACGACAAATGGCTAAATGCGTTTCTAGGGCGTCGAGGCGTGCGGACGCTTCAGTAAAAGGAGGCGACAGTGACTGACCCATTTCTCGGCGAAATCAGAATGTTCGGCTTCGACTTCGCGCCGCACGGCTGGGCGTTGTGCGATGGCCAGGTGTTGCCGATCAACCAGAACCAGGCTCTGTTCAGCCTGCTCGGCTCGGTGTACGGGGGTGACGGAAGGACCACCTTCGCCTTGCCCGACCTGCGGTCACGCGTGCCGATCCACCAAGGCCAGGGCGCGGGCCTCTCGTCCTACGCCCAAGGCCAGGCGGGCGGCGCCGAAGCCGTTACGCTGGCGGCGGAGCAGATGCCCGAGCACACCCACCCGGTGAAGGCCAGCAACCGTGCAGCTATTGCAGACAAGCCCGACGGTCGTGCGCTGGCCCGGTCTGGCAGCCAGACCTACACCGCCCACCCTGACCCCAGCACCGTCATGAACGCGACCATCATCGGTGACGCCGGGGGCAGCGAGCCGCACAACAACATCCAGCCCTATCTCACCGTGAACTTCTGCATCGCCACGGTCGGCATCTTCCCGGCACCGCCCTAGCGAGCAGCGGGCGTTAGTCGTGTTTCCATTCCAGTGACGGGTGTGTCGAAGTAGCCCCAGTGCCCGCTCGACGCGTTTGGTGTGCTGGTCGGCGCCGGAGACATCGACCAGCAGATTGACCAGGTCGCCGCCAACGCCGCTGCGGTGCTCGCCGCGGTCGGCGCCCGGCCGGATCAGCTAGTCCGTTCGGTAATCTACGTCGTCAGCGATGACAACAAGGTTCTGGCCGCAGCCTGGCGCCAGCTCACCCTTTCGGTCATCGGATCGGCGTTCACCACCGCGAGCACGCTGCTGGGCGTGACCCGGCTCGGATTCTCCGGCCAGCTCGTCGAAGTCGACCTCACCGCCGCACTTTGACCACTGGCCGGGGTCAGCTCGGAGGAATCGTCGGGGGCGTCGGGTTCCTAGAGCACCGGCATTTATTTCTCCTTCGTGATGTGGATCGGCTGAGTGCCGTGGGTGAACAGCTCGTAGGCGCGGTGCAACGAAGGGTCGGTCGGCGGATCATCCCTGGGGTCGTGTTCGGGCTTGCGGTGCCGCCCGACGTATTCATGTGCGTGTTCATGTACGTGGTTACCGGGCATCGTGAGGATGTCCTTCCGTGTGTTCATGCGCGCCACCCCTGCAGGGCGTCACGCAGATGGGCAACTCGAGACCCGGGGCCACAGCACTGCGCCCCACCGTCACCGAGGACGATGGGGACCGCTGCCGGTGTGGACGGGGCGTTCGCGGTCTCCTGGACATTGACGAATGCGGGAGGGCGAGCCCTGACGGCACAACTGCGCGACGGATCATCAACCGGCCTGGGCGGCCGCAACCTCGAAATGCGAGACCCTGGTCTCGCGATCGACGAGGTACTCGTCATCCTCGGGGTAGAACACGGCGGCCTCGATGTCGGATCCCGCGAACCCGATGATGGCAGCCCGTGACTCCCACCAACTGACCGTCAGGACTTCGGTTCGACCATCTCCCAGGTCTCTCGTCCACATCTGGCAGCCAAGGTTGCCCGGCGTCGCGGCATACTCACGCAAACCGGTGCCGGTGATGTAGGCGACGTAGGCGTTCGCCTGCTCGGTCCGAACCCAGCCTCGCCACATCCGAGCGATCATGACCATCTCCTCGACGACGCCGGGCCTCCTGCCCACAACGAGGGACCCGGCTCGGTGTATGGGCCTCGGGTGTCCGGATCCCAATGATTGGCGCACATTATTGCCGGATTGATCGGGATCGTGAAGGTTCTGCATCAAGTCATCACTGCGTGCCCCACCTAGTTCTGCGAACTAGTCACCTTCGTAGTGGCGTGGATGTCCGTAGGCGGCACCGGCCGTCGGGACAACGAGATGCCGTGTTGTCGACTGAAGGTGGAGTCGCGCGGCGCGCACGCAGCTCTATCCTTGGCTCGCCTCCTTGGCTCGCCCGTAGGACGACGAACACGGGCGGCGCGGACCCACACAAGAGGTTACTGAGCACGGTCGCGTGCGTTTCGCGGTGACCTTGGTCTCTACACCCAGGCGCTCGGCGAGGACACGATGACGACAACAACGACAGCGGACCCCCATGCCAATCAGGAGGACATCGTGATCGAGGTGCTGAAGGATTTTCCCGACAACGTTGCGGCGTTTGCATGCCATGGGCATCTGACGAAGACCGATTACGAAACGGTACTGATACCGCACATCGAAGAAAAGCTGAATCGGCACAAAAGGCTGAGGGGCTACACCGAGATCGCGCCCGATTTCGTCGGGGTCGATCCCGGCGCACTCTGGGAGGATACGAAGGTCGGTTTCAGTCACTTCTTCGACTGGGAGCGCGCCGCACTAGTCACTGACGTGGAATGGATGAGTCGGGCGACGAAATTCTTCAGTTTCCTGATTCCTGGGGATTGGCGTGTGTTCCCGACCGCTGAAGTCGACAAAGCGCGAGTGGGTTGTTGGCGGGGGTCCCGCCGCGCGGATGTAGCGTGTCCTGCCCACGGGGGCGTCGACCCGCGCAGCGATCAACACAGCAGGGAACGAACCGCGCGGGCTGTTTCGGGGGCGGCGACGAGGGCGGCCAAGTCGCGACCGCCTAGGTAGCCGCCCAAAAACTGCGCGCGATCTTCCGCTGCGGCGAGCGCGACCACGCCCCGCCCGGCTCTACGACTGGACGGTGTTCTGCATCGACTCCCGCCGTGGTGGTTGGTTGAGGGTTTCCAGAGAGCGCACGGGTGTTTGAACGTCTCGAAGGTCGCAATGGCGGGCACCGACGGGCAACTGGCGGTGAAAATGCGCGTCCGGGTGTATCCGGCCACCGCCGCTGAGAGCCGAGGTGTCGTCGTTGAGGATTTCGGTGAGATCGCGGCCCAACCCGTCGAAATCGGCGGCCACCGGGTTGCTGACCCGGCGCGACGGTGGGCGGTGCTGTTGGACACCGGCAACCTGGTGTTCGCTGACGCCAACCAACTGGTCCCCAAGTGATCCATGGTTGACCCGGCTGGGCTGTGGGCCGTTGCCTGTCCGGTGGCCTCTTTGGGTGTTCATTGGCACCGATGAGTCTCCATCATGGTTGGGTTTATTGGGATGTGTTGTCTCCGAAAGGAATCCGCCCTCGATGTCAATCCCGTCCCGGTCCCAATCCCGCCCGTTCGACCCGGCGGACCTGATGTTGGACCCCGTCCGCCCAGTAGACCGAGTGGGCCCCCGCCCATTAGACCTGGTAGGCCCGGCGGTCGACGTTAGGGATGGCGGTCGCGGTCGCGCTGGTGGTGGTCGCCGTGAGGGGCCGGGCGAACGTGCCTCAAGAAGCCACGCAGCACATACAGAGCCGTTACCACCGACAACAGGATCGCGGCAATGAAGATCGGAAGCCAGAGCGGACGATTATGGTCGGCATGCCAAGCAACCACAGCGAACAACACGGTGGTCAAAAACAGGACGAGGTCGCGCCAGTTCTCGGTGAGGTAACTGGTGCTCCGCTGAAGCTGCCGACTCTTCTCTATGGCCACGGCGAGGGCGTCGATGTGCGCTGCGATGACTTGCTCAAGCGCGGCTCGACGGGTGACCTGGTCTTCCGGAATCCGCTCCAGCAGGTCCAGTTCCGATTTGATGGAGGCTCGCAAATCCGGAGCACTCGGTCCACCTCTGCCCGCCATCCCGCCGACCAGGAGGCCACCGGCTAGCGGTGCCGCGCCCAGTGCGAATGCCCCCAGACCAGACATGGACCATGCCTCCTTCAATCACTCCATTAGCACCGTAGCCCGAAGGGATCGCGGGACGCGTCTTCCACCGAATGTTTTCCTTCCTGCTGGCACTTCACTGCTCTAGTCAAGTTATTGGGGCGCGGCTATGTAGTCTTGAACTTGCTTCACGAGTTGCCGTCGCCAAGCTCCGACTGGACGGCACGCCAACCCCACGCTCGTTGGGTGGCTCGGATGACGAAGCGGCCAGCACCAACCGGTGCAGGCAAGAGCGCCTCCCGAGCTGGAGGCCGGACCGAGAGGCCGGACCATGACCCACGACGTTCCCCGGAACGACGCCGACAACGGTGAGCCGGTCGTTCCGGCCGATCAGAGGAACTGGGGGTCGGGAGGGCTGCGCGCGAAGTCAGAGTTGATCGTGCGATGGACACCGTCGACGAGCGTGGGGTGGCGCGCGTACCACCAGAGCATGTTTCCTCCTGGCAGGCTGGTCACTCCGTGGATCAGGTTCAAGGTCATGAGCACCGGCGTCAACATTGCGCGGCGGCTATGGGACCAGCGCGAGGAGCTGCGCGCAGCCTACGAAGTCGAGCACGGCAGTGATCAGGACGGCTGGCCGCATCGGCACCCTGGCATCGTGCTAACCGCGGTGCCCTCTACTGCGCACGGGGCGTGCCTAGGTTGCGAGTGGTTCGATGCGGCAGGACATTCCATGCGCCATTCCGACTGGTTGGAACGAGCCTCTGTATGGCCGCACCGACACCAAATCTCGAACGGCGAGTTCCTCGATGGTCCACGTCGCTGGCGGGGAGGGAGGTTCGATCCGCCATGGTGACGACGGACCGGCTTCCCCTGATCTCAGACGTCGGAAACCTACGACTGTTCGAGGGCTCTTCGGACCTTGAGGTCCCCACGTCCGCTGCGGCGGAGACAGCACTGCTACTCGGACTCGTCGCCATCATCGCGGCACCCTTCTCGGTGATGCATGGCGCTGCGCAGTTTTGTGTGCATGGTCAGGCGAGCTCGGGCGGAAGCGCCCATGCCACGGAGAACCCGTCCCGATCGACCTTCGGTTCCAGCTTCACCAGGCCACCCATCTGGAAGCCGACCACCTGGGCCTGCTCGTCGCCTACGACCAGCCACGAGGCAAGCCTGCCGAGGAAGGGCATGTGGCCGACGAGCGCAAGCGACTGGTGCTCGGTTTCCGCTCGAAGCCACTGTGCGAC
>JAJKIB010000371.1 GCA_021154745.1 Mycobacterium sp. | reverse complement strand
TTGCCGCCGGCCGGTGCGATGCCGATCAGCAGCACGGTCGGGCGCCGCGCCAGCGCCTCATCGACGTCGGCCACCACCGGCACGTCCGAGTCGAGGCCGGGGATGTGGTCGCGCACGCGTGAGCCGGCGCGTGTGGAGTCGATCACCGCCACCACCGGGTCGGCGCCGTAGCGGAGCACGCCGGTGGCGGTCTTGGCGTCGTGCTCCGAGAAGCCACCCTCGGCCAGGATCGCGATGGCGGTCACGGCCATGGCTCCAGCGGCGTCACGCCGAGACCGGGCAGGTCGCTCGGCAGGACGGCGCCGTCGGTGAAGCCGAGTCCCTGGAACGCGTCGTTGGCGTTCAGGAGGTGGCCGTCCAGGTCGACGACGTCGACCAGCGGCGACAGCTGCACCGCTGCCGCGATGCCCAGCGAGGTCTCGTTCATGCAGCCCAGCATCACGGTCAGGTCGAGCGCGCGGGCCGCGTGGATCATGCGGTGCGCCTCCCGGATGCCGCCCGACTTGGTGAGTTTGATGTTGACGCCGTCGGCGAGGCCGGCTGCGCGGCCGACGTCGGGCAGGGTGTGGCAGCTCTCGTCCAGCACGATCGGGATCGGCAGGCCGGAGGCATGCAGCTCACGGTAGCCCTCGGCGTTGGCGTCGTGCAGCGGCTGCTCGATCAGCTCGACGTTCAGCGCCACCAGCTCGGGGCAGATCTCCTTGGTGAACTCGACCGACCAGGCCTCGTTGGCGTCGACGCGGATGAGCGCGTTCGGGGCCTCGGCACGCACGGCGCGCACCCGCTCCAGATCGCCGGGGCCGCCCACCTTGATCTTGAGGGCGTGGTAGCTCGACGCACGGCGGGCGCGGTCGGCGGTGCCCTCGAGCGTGTCAATGCTGATCGTGTAGGACGTCGGCGGCGGCGTCGGGTCAAGGCCGAACATGCGCCACACGGGCAGTCCGCAGAGCTTGCCGCCGAGGTCGTGCAGGGCCCCGTCGATGGCGCACTTGGCGGCCATCTCGCCCGGCAGCGCGTTCACGCGTCCCAGCGCCGACTCAAGGGCGAACGGATCATCGCCGAGCAGCGAGGCGGCCTGCTCGAAGAACGCGAGCGCACTCTGGCAACTCTCGCCGTAGCGGTCGTCAGGCGCGCCCTCGCCGTACCCGATCACGCCGCCGTGGGAGATCGCGATCTGGACGATGTCGGATTCGGTGTCGCTGCTGCGCGAGATCACGAACGGCTCGGCCAGTTCGACGGTGAAGATGCGTGAGGCGATTTCCACGTCGTCGAGCCTACCCGATGGGTCGGTGGCTATCGGACGGGCGGTAGACTGACCACCTCGCGCCTGTAGCTCAGGGGATAGAGCGTGCGCCTCCGGAGCGCAAGGCCGTAGGTTCGATTCCTACCAGGCGCACTTCCAGGACGCGACACGAGCGACGTTTCGCGTCAAACAAGCCGTTTCCCGCCAAGCCATGCGGTGCGCTTGTGGAGTCTCCAAGCGCATTTTTCTCGCTGTTGGAACCATTGTGGAACCACGACGCGAGGAGCAGCATGGCCCCGGCGCCATCACCAACCAACCCAGAGCCCACGAGGCGATGCGGGAGGTTGGTTCGCTCGTAGTACCCCGCTGTCAGCCGCCGCTAAACGGCACGACTATTGCATGGTGGGCCGCCCTGATGCGATCGGGCGCGCCGGCCTTACTCGGCCCAGCTGAATCGCCTCGTCCATTGGAATGGCTGGAAGGTGCTCCGCGCGGAACCCCCCGCTTGTAGACCTCATTTTGAGAGCGGAACTCGGCTTCCAGCTCTGGGAAGCTCAACACGGCGACGAAGTCGTACACACCGGCGGTCGCCCAGGCATGCTCGAGCGTCCCGCTGAAACCGGACGAGTCCCGCACCGGCGAACGCACATACGTATGCGAGCCCGCTGACGTGGTGATCCTCCGATGAGGTGCTACACGCCGACGGCGGACGGCCGGCCGGTCGTAGTCGTCGGCGAGGCATCCTTGTGGCAGCGGTTCGGTTCAGCAGCCGGCGTGGTCGAACAGGCCGAAGCGGTTTTGGTTGAACCATTTCAGGTAGACGGTGCCGGTCGCTCGGTTGCACGCCAGTTGTTCGTAGCGCAGCGTGCCGCTGAGCACCAGCACGCCGTTGTGCCACACCCGTTTGGTCGTCCCGAACTGGTCGGCCTGCCACTCGAGTTGGCCGGTGTCGGAGAACAGGTTGCCGGAAGTGTGTGGGCTCCACCAGTTGACAGCTTTGGCCGCGAGTTTGGCCGGCAGCTGCAGCTGGCCGCCTGCGCCGACTCGTACCGCGCCACGTCGACGGTTGTGCTGGTCGCCTGGCTGTTGACGTAGGCGCCGTCTGCGTAGACGAGCCCGGCGCGGTAGGTGACGTTGTTCACGCAGCCGTGCGGCGCGATCGAGGCCGCGTGCCAGCTGTGATCAGGCGTGATGTAGCCGACCTGCTGCGACAGCGACGGCTTCGTTCCGTCAAGTCCGCACGCCCACCAGACATGGTGGTCACCGTCCCAGCTGATGCCGCCGATGCCGGGGCCGGGAAGGCCCTGTACCGCGACCACGTCGACCAGCCCGCCGGCTTGGGTGTACCGGTCGATCGCCTCGTCTGCCCAGCAGGTGACCAGGACGTGCGATCCGTCCCACCCAATCCCGGTCGCCGTGGCAGCTGCGTTGGTGCCTGTCGTAGTCGTACAACCGCTACCGGCCGGCCGCTGGAAGGTCACGTATCGCATCGACCCCGACGCGGCAGAGACAGCGGCCGGCGCGCCCACCAGCAACGCCACCGCCACCGCCAACACCAGCAGCGTCACGCCCCTCACAAGACCGAGCGTCGGAACCAACCGAAATCTCAACCGATGCGACGAAAACACAGCACTCCCCCCTTGGTCACGCAAAAACAGCGATGGTAGCCCTCACGCGCCCGCTTACGCCACTTCCGAACTCGAACCGCCGCGCGCCACGGCGGCCGGCCTAGTGTGGCTCCCAAGCCCACCAGACCGGCCGTATATGCCGTGTAGAAGGGCGGCAGATCACTCGGAGCCACCTGGCGCCCTTCCACACCGACGCGGCCACGCAGGTCACCCCGCCGCGCATCATCCCGGGCATTCCCGCTGCCCGAAGACGACAAACACGGTACTCGTCGGAAATGTGGCGGAGGACGACTCGCTGCGCTAGCGGCTCTCCGTAGAATCGGCTCGTGCTCCTTCACGAGCCGATGCTGCTTCGATCGGCGCGCCTCCCAATCAGCAGTGACCACTCGTTCGAGCCCAAGTGGGACGGCTTCCGCTGCCTCGTCTCACGGAACGGCAGTCTTCGCGCCAGAAGTCGCCGCGGCTGGGACATGACCGGCCTCGTCCCGGAACTCGCCGATCTACCGGATGGGATCGCTGTCGATGGCGAACTCGTCGCGTTCGGCGATGACGGTCTGCCGAGCTTCCCCAGGCTGTGTGATCGGATGCTGTATGGAAGCGTCGCATCGACGTCATGCTGATCGTGTTTGACCTGCTCGCGGTTGAGGGGCGCGACGTCACGCGTCGGCCTTACTGGGAGCGCCGCCAACTTCTCTAAGATCTCGACCTGGACGGTGATGCGTGGGCAACGAGTCCCGTCTATGAGGATGGCGAGGCGCTGTGGCGAAGGTCTGCGAGCTCGGCTTGGAGGGCGTCGTCGCCAAGAAGTGCTCCGGGCATTACCTGCCCGGTCGGCGCGGCTGGATCAAGACCAAGAACCGCGAGTATTGGCGCTATCCGCTGGAGCTCGAATCATTCGCCCGCACGCCCCTGTGAAGCGACGATGCACTAGTCGACCCGGGGACCAGGGACGCCGGTAGTCGGCTGATCCGCTGAGGCGGTCCTCGCCGTCTGTTGTGTGGTCGCCAGTGGACCTTGCGTCGCGCGAGGAGGGGGGTATCGTCGCCAGCGGTGTCTACCCGGGGGGTGTGTGGCTAGCGGGGGCTGGCGAGGGGTTCGGTATTGGTCCGTCCGCGATCGTGGGCGAGGTCGGCTGGGGCGGGAGTTGATCTTTGTCGGAGGAACGATGAAACGATTTGTCGCGGTGCTCGTGGGTGTCGGCTCGATGCTGGCGCTGGCAGCGTCGGTGGGGGCGGCGCGCGCTGATACGTACCACGAGAGTTTGTGCCAAGAGCGTCCGTTCATGTGCCTAGATCCGTATAAGTCGATCGGCACGAACGGGGAGTACACCGGGCACGATGAGCCAACTGTGCAGTTCATGTCGCACCGGCCCGGCACCGGCAATGACTTGACCTATGTGATGCAGTTGCCCAAGGAGCCGCCGAAGCGGCCGACTCAGGACGCGAAGGGTGGCACTTGGAACTTCCAACTGCGGGCGACGTTCTGGCTTTCCAACACGCTGTGCGACACCCAGTCTTGGCCGAACTTCCGGGACACCTGCAAGCCGAATACGGACTTCAACGCGCGGTTCCGCAGTCTCGATCGGGAGTCGCGGTTCAACCTCGGCAAAGGCCCGGGCCAAGCGTTTCTAGAGGTGCAGTTCTATGCACCGGGTTGGGTGCCCCAGTTCGCGGGGTTCGGCTGCAGCGCGCACAAGTGGTGCGCAAACATGACGATCGACAGCCTGTCTGACCAGCCGTTCAGCGGCGCCACCCAGAACGAGGACTGCCTAGACAATCATTTCCTGGTGGGCGAGGAGCCGATCAACTGGGCCTACGTCACCAAGAGCGGCAAGTCGCAAGCGCCCGCCAACCCGCTGTTTCTGTCAGATGACCCCAGCTTCAAGGGCCTCAACCCGGATCTGCAGAAGGATCTGCTGATGAACGGCGGCGACTTCCTGCGTGTGCATCTGCACGACACCGCGGCGGGCTATCGGGTCGACATCACCGACCTGACCACTCACCAGCACGGCTCGATGACGGCCAGCAAGGGCAACGGCTTTGGTCAGATCATGTTCCAGCCGAAGGCCAAGCAGTGCCATGTCCGCCCATACGCGTTCCACTCGATGTACTCATCGGCGGTTCGGCGCGGCACCACGTGGGCAGCTCACACGACCAACATCGGGGTGTCCGATGAGATCGGGCATTTCGAATACTGCGACGCAATCGACCCTTCCACTGGCAGCTGCACGAACCCGGGTGGCGCTGACTCGTCGTTGGACGAGGACGATCAAGCGTGCCTGGACGGCTCGCAGTTTGGGGCGCTGATCCCGATCATTGGCTGCGTGCTTGACGACGGTGACTTCGACGGCCCGTCGTACCTACGCGATTGGCCGGGGACGTGGCCGAATCCGGCGGTCGACCAGCGGTTCCACCCGACGCCATGGCGGTTCACCGTGCCCACGTCGCACGGCCGACCCCTCGACCATGTCGCGTTCGAGAGCGACCTGCCGCGAATCGAACGAGGAGAGCCGGCAAACCATCAACCTGAGTGCGACGCCAAGACCGGCGCGCACTGCGTCAACCCGCCGGTCGGCGCCAGATTCTACCCAATCTACACGCTAGGCCAGGTGAACGATCTGTGCATGTTCCAGCAGGGCGGAACCCACATCCCTGGCACTACAAACACGTTCGGCGGAAGTTCCAAGACTGAGTACGGAACGCAGGTGCATTTCGTCCGCTACCCAACGCTGCACTTCAGAACCGAAAGGCTCGCGGAAGACTTCCGACGCGACCTCCACGGCAACCCCTGCCGCTGAGGGAGACCAGGGAGACGCGTCCCGGGGCGGTCGACGCCCCGGGACGCATCCTTCCTGATCCGGACTTATCGCGCCCGACTTGGAGCAAGACCAAGAACCGTGAGTATTGGCGGTATCCGACGTAGGTACTCGCAGCTGACCGGTGATCGTGTCGGCACTGCCCGGCTGTGACTGTGAACTCGTTGGCGGTGGATATCGCAGATATGCACTAGCCTGGCCGTGCCTGATGTCGACTCTAAGTCGGTGTTCGGAGCACGGCGCGGATCCCCGGCACGCTGAGCCCCGTGACGTGCGCCGATCTCCGTTTCGTCGGCGCCGGCGCGCTGCGCGATCAACGATCGCGTTGGCGAACGCGAGTCGCGCTGTCGCATAGTCGGCGCTCGATGAGAGCAGCGCCTTGCGGTGTTCGTCAGTCATGGGGCGGAGTCTAGGGTCGGCAAGCGGCCCCGGTAGTTCCCAATAATTCCACGCTTGGCCGGTGCATCGGCCGTAAGTTCGCGGCGTCCCGAGCCAATAGCCGATGCACCGGCCGGCGGTGGGCGCCGCGTTTTTGTCATTCAACGCAGGTTTCGCGACCCGTTCAGTTGAGGCGCGTGTCGGCGGTTGAGGCGGCGTGTCGGCGCTGGCCTACCCTGCTTCGCTCGCTCACAACTCGCTAACGAACTGCAGGCGACGCGACGGACAGGGAAGGTCTGTGGATCTCATCCGCGGCCCTGCGATCCGCATGGTTACGCAGTAGACGGACTCAGCGATACCAGCCGGAAACGGCGACGGAGACTCTGGATCAGGTCGCCTCATCTCGAATCCCATGCGGCCCTGGCGTGGTTCGCCGGTACCGGCAACCCTGGTTGCACCGCTCGCCCCGCTGGCGGATACTGCGGGCCATGATCGTGGCTCTGCTTCATCGGCTGCGCAAGCCTCTTCAACGGTTGCTTGCTCGACTGTAGGCGGATGCACATGCTCCGGTTCGTTTCTCGGCACCGTTTTGCTTGGAAGGGTAGACTCGCAGGGGTGGGCATTTGTCGCGGGCTGGTTGCGGCAGCGTTGCTTGCCGTTGTGATCTCGATCGTTGCCGCGCCTGGTGTGCAGGCCGCGG
>JAJKIB010000370.1 GCA_021154745.1 Mycobacterium sp. | reverse complement strand
ACTCCGCTAGGTCGAAACCACCCCGCGCAGCCCGTCGGCGCCGAAGACCGGCTCGAGCATCCCCGAGAAGTCGGGGCCACGGCGCAGCATCTGCCCGCCGTCGACGTTGATCACCTGACCGGTGATGTAGCTGGCCGCATCGCTGAGCAGGAAAACCGCGGCGTTCGCGATGTCCTCGACCTCGCCCGGCCGCGGCAGCGGAGTACAGGCCGCATAATCGCCGCTGACCTCGGGCGACTGGAAGACCGCCGCCACCAGATCGGTGCGGATCAGGCCGGGCCGAAGGCAATTCACCCGCACCCACGACGACCCGAGCTCGTCGGCGGCCAGCTGCATCAGGTGATCCACCGCCGACTTGGAAACCCCGTACGCACCGAACCACCTGTGCGTATTGCTGGCCGCGATCGACGAGATGCCGACGAACGATCCGCCGCCAGCCTTGACCATTTCCCGGGCCGAGTGCTTGAGCACATACATCGTGCCGTTGACGTTCAGATCGACCGTGCGCCGCCACGCATCGGAGTCGACCTGCGTGATGGGCCCGATCGTCTCGCTGCCGCCAGCGCAGTGCACGACGCCGTGCAGCCGGCCCGTCCACGCAGTGGCCGCGTCGACGACGCGAGCGACCTCGTCCTCGTTGGTGACGTCGGCGGGTTCGTAGAGCACCGAGCCGGCACCACCTGCGGCCCTGATCTCGTCGGCGGCGCCAGCGAGCCGGTCCGCGTTGCGGCCCACGAGCATCGCGTTGCCGCCCGAAGCGGCTACCGCGGCCGCGACACCCTTTCCGATTCCGCTGCCACCGCCCGTGACCAACACTGTCCGATCCGTCAACGACAGCTGCACCGCGACCCCTTCGTCCGACAACTAGAACAGGTTCTAGTTGTACGTCACGGCTCGTCGCGGCGTGCAGGCTTCGGCGCTCCCAGCGTGCGCCAGTCCGGCACATTCGGCGGCAGCCCGACCGGGTATCTGTTCTCGTTGTACGCCGCCCAGTGCGCGTGGCCGAGCTCGTGGATGTGGAATGCGTGCCGCAACGCCTCGGTGAAGCCCATCGCGTCGCTGGCAGCATTTACCGAATCCTTGATCAGCAGCGCCGCCATGGTCGGCCGCTCGGCAATGCGGCGGGCGAATTCAAGTGTCTTGTCCTCGAGTTCTTCTCGCGGGAAGATCTTCGACACCATGCCGAGGCGGCACGCCTCATCGGCGTCGATCGAATCACCGGTCAGCAGAAGCTCTTTGGCCTTACGAGGGCCGAATTCCCAAGGGTGGGCGTAGTATTCGACGCCGGGCATACCCATCCGAACTCCAACGACGTCGCTGAACTTCGCATCGTCGGCGGCCACGATCAGGTCGCACGCCCAGATCAGCATCAGGCCCGCAGAAATCGCGTTGCCCTGAACCTGCGCGATAGTGATTTTGCGCAAATCCCGCCAGCGGCGGGTGTTCTCGAAGAAGTAGTGCCACTCCTGCAGGTAGGTTCTTTCCGCGATCGCAGGCACAGTGGCACCGTGCGAGCGGAATGTCGGATGCTGCGCAGGACCTGGTTTGCGTTCGAGCAGTGCTTCCTCCGAGCCAAGATCATGGCCGGCCGAAAAGTTCTTGCCGCGTGCGGCGAGGATCACCACGCGCACCGCATCGTCGGCCTCGGCGCGCCCGAAGGCCTCGTCCAGTTGCACCAACAACGTTCGCGACTGGGCGTTCTGGGCTTCCGGCCGGTTGAGCCAGATCCGTGCGATCCGCCCCTCGTCGAGAGTCTCGTACACCACCTGCTGGGGCGCGTCGCCACCGTCCGGCTCGACACTGGTCAGATCAGGGCTTGCCACAGCGGACCACCTCGTTCGCTTGGAAAACTATGGACGGCTTGCACATTACGGTGCCACAGCGAGCGTCCGCGAAGCGGTGCCACAGGCACTTGACAGCAAGCTCTCAGAAATGGGACACACGCACCATTTTTCTACTCGATGAGACAGCGTATTCGAGGTAGTCAGCGTAATGTGCCCGCTAGCAGATGGCCTCTGCCGCCACAACTTCGGACGAGCCATCGGCAGGGAACTCGTAGAGCGCATGCAGACGGCTCACAGCGTCAATACCGTTTCCCGCGATGATCGATCTAGCAAAACTACAGAAAGCGTGACCATGGCGATCTTGAAGCTTCCAGCACGACGACTGATCCTTGCCGGCGGATTCGCGGTCGCGATCGCGGCTGCGCCTGCGGTTGCTGTCGTCGCCGTACCTACCCATTCGCCGACGATCGCGGCGTGCCCCGGCGGTGAATCCGAGGACACCTTCACCGGCGAGTGCCTGCCCGATCTGGTGCCGAATTCGCCTGAGGTTGGCGAGACCTCGCCCGGTGGACTGCCGGAGGTTGACAACATCCCGTGCACCGGAGGCAATTCCGGGCAGTGCATCGGCCTGTCCGAGGAAGAGCAATCCGAAGGGCCGATGGCGGTGCCGCACTCGTCGGTCAGCTCGAGCCCGTAATCCGTTAGCCGACACAAAGCTGGGGCGCGTAATGTGCCCCAGCTTTTTTGGATGCGCTGCAGACCAATTCCCAGCGAACCCGCAGAATCTCTGCAGACTGCTTTCAGCATTCGTAGAATCCCGACAATGACGACTTACCCGATCACAACTCGACGCCTAATCCTTGCCGGCGGATTCGCGATCGCGATCGCCATTGCGCCTGCCGTCGCAATCGTCGCGCATCCAACGCATTCCGCACCGCTCGCCCAATGCGATTCCGGCGAAGAGGAGGACGTCTTCACCACGACATGTACGCCGTTCATGGTGCCGAACTCACCGCAGGGATTCACCTCGACCGCCGCTAATCCGGACATTCCGGAAATCGACGGCGTCCCCTGCGTCGGTGGTCGCAGTTCCGGCGCCTGCATCGGGCTTGCCGAGAACGAAGCGGATGCCGGCCCGCAGCCGGTGCCGCGGTCCACCATCAGCTCCAGCCCATAACAGCGGCTGATCCGCAAGCGGAAGGGGCGCATTCTCAGGGAACTCGTGGAACGTATGCAGATTTCTCTCAGCTTCCATAGAATCCTCCCGACGAGATGGTCAATAACTACGGAAAGCGTGACGATGGCGACCCTTGAGCTTTCAGCGCGACGATTGATCCTTGCCTGCGGATTCGCGGTCGCCGTTGCCGCAGCCCCGGCGATCGCCGTCTTCGCGGTACCCAGCGCCTCGGTGCCGGTGGCCCAGTGCCCGGCCGGCGAAGAGGAAGACACCTTTACGGGGATCTGCCTGCCTCACACCGTGCCGAACTCGGGTTCGACGTTCAGCAGCATCCCCGGCAACCCCAACCTGCCCGCGGTCGGCGGCATTCCCTGCACCGGAGCTAACACGGGCGAGTGCATCGGCCTCTCGGAGGAAGAGCAGGCCATGGGACCCGAGCCGGTGCCGCATTCGAGCGTCAGTTCGAGCCCGTAGCCGACGGCGCTGACCCCGGCGACCGCGCGGTCGCCTAGAGTTGTCATATGCCTGCGAAATCTGACCCCGCCGAGCTCGGGGACGTCGAGCCGCTAGCCGACCACACTGCACGCCAGGCCAGGCGCGTCGTCGCCGCGTATGCGAACGACGCCGACGAGTGCCGCGTCTTCCTGTCCATGCTCGGCATTGGACCGGCGAAGCTCGAGGCGTAAGTGACTCCGGGGGAGGGCCAACGGCTCGGCCCCGGGGAAGCGGACTTCGTCGTGGTGGCCAACCGGCTGCCCATCGACATGGAGCGGCTGCCCGACGGCAGCACGACGTGGAAGCGGAGCCCCGGCGGCCTGGTCACCGCCTTGGAGCCGCTGCTGCGCCGTCGCCGCGGCGCGTGGATCGGCTGGCCCGGCATACCCGACGCCGATGACAAACCGATCGAGCAGGACGACATGTACCTGTGTCCGGTCCGGCTGTCCGCCGACGACATCGCCAATTACTACGAGGGCTTCTCGAACGCGAGCCTGTGGCCGCTGTACCACGATGTCATCGTCAAGCCGATCTACCACCGCGAGTGGTGGGACGCCTACGTCGAAGTCAACCGGCGCTTCGCAGACGCCACCGCGAAGGTGGCGGCCGACGGCGCGACGGTGTGGGTCCAGGACTACCAGCTGCAGCTGGTCCCGAAGATGCTGCGGATGCTGCGGCCCGATCTGACCATCGGATTCTTTCTGCATATTCCGTTCCCACCGGTGGAGCTGTTCATGCAGATGCCGTGGCGGACCGAGATCACCGAGGGCCTACTCGGCGCCGATCTGGTCGGGTTCCACCTGCCCGGCGGCGCGCAGAACTTCATGATCCTGGCCCGCCGTCTCGTGGGCGCCAACACCTCACGGGCGACGGTCGGCGTGCGGTCCCGGTTCGGCGAAGTCAACGTCGGCTTCCGCACCGTCAAGGTCGGTGCCTTCCCGATCTCTATCGACTCCACGGCTCTCGACCAGCAGGCCCGCACCCGCGCCATCCGGCAGCGGGCGCGCGAGATCCGCAACGAACTCGGCAATCCCCGCAAGATCCTGCTCGGTGTCGACCGGCTGGACTACACCAAGGGCATCGACGTCCGACTGCACGCATTCTCGGAGCTGCTGGCCGAGCATCGGGCCAAGCGCGACGACACAGTTCTGGTGCAGCTTGCGACGCCCAGCCGGGAGCGGGTCGAGAGCTACATCGAGATGCGCGAGGACATCGAGCGGCAAGTCGGTCACATCAACGGTGAGTACGGCGAGGTCGGCCATCCGATCGTGCACTACATCCACCGGCCGATGCCCCGCGACGAGTTGATCGCATTCTTCGTGGCGGCCGACGTCATGCTGGTCACCCCATTGCGCGACGGCATGAACCTGGTTGCCAAGGAGTACGTGGCCTGTCGCAGTGATCTGGGTGGCGCGCTGGTGCTCAGCGAATTCACCGGCGCCGCAGCCGAACTGCGCCAGGCATACCTCGCCAACCCGCATCACCTCGAGGGGGTCAAGGACGCAATCGAGGCGGCCCTGAATCAGACGACGGAAGAAGGACGGCGACGGATGCGTGCCCTGCGCAGACAGGTCCTCTCACACGACGTCGACCGCTGGGCGCGGTCGTTCCTCGACGCGCTGGCGACCACCAAAGCCGACACCGCTAAATCGGGGTGATGTAGTTGATCAGCCACTT
>JAJKIB010000369.1 GCA_021154745.1 Mycobacterium sp. | reverse complement strand
TGATCCAGCGGCACAAGGGGATTGGTCTCCGGGTAGTAGGCCGCGGCGTTGCCGACCGGAGTGGAGTAGGCGATCACCATGAAGTCCTTCGCGCGGCGCTCCTGCACGTGACCGTCAGGCCCTGCGAACTCCGACACCAGGTCGACGCGGTCGCCGTCCTTGAGGCCGAAGCGTTCGATGTCGGTGGGGTTGACGAAGATCACCCGCCTGCCACCCTTGACTCCGCGGTAGCGGTCGTCAAGGCCGTAAATGGTGGTGTTGTACTGGTCGTGGCTGCGCAGCGTCTGCAACACGAGCCGGCCATCCGGGACGGGCACCCATTCCAGCGGGTTGACCGCGAAATTGGCTTTGCCTGTGCTCGTGGGGAATTCGCGCGCATCCCGGGGGCCGTGCGGCAGCTGGAAGCCATCAGGCTGGTGGATCTTGCGGTTGTAGTCCTCGCAGCCGGGCACCACGGCCGCGATCGCGTCGCGGATGGTGTCGTAGTCGTCGTTGAACTGCTCCCACGGCACCGGATGATCCGGCCCGAGCAGGGTGCGCGCCAGTTGGCAGACGATCGCGACCTCGCTGCGCACCTGATCGCTCGGCGGGTGCAGGCTGCCCCGCGACAGATGCACCATCGACATCGAATCCTCCACCGACACCTGCTGTTTGGCGCCGTTCTGGATGTCACGGTCGGTCCGGCCCAGCGATGGCAGGATCAACGCCGTCGCGCCGTGAACCACATGACTGCGGTTGAGCTTGGTCGACACCTGCACCGTCAGCGAACAGCTGCGCAACGCAGCCTCGGTGACGGCAGTATCCGGGGTCGCCATGGCGAAGTTGCCGCCCATGCCCATGAACACTTTGGCGCGTCCGTCCCGCATCGCCCTGATCGCGTCAACGGTGTCCACCCCGTGCTCTCGCGGGCTGACGATGCCGAACCGGGAATCCAGTGCGGCCAAAAACTTCTCGGGCATCTTCTCCCAGATGCCCATCGTGCGATCGCCCTGCACGTTGGAATGCCCACGGACCGGGCACAATCCCGCGCCGGGTTTGCCGATCATGCCGCGCATCAGCAGCACGTTGGTGAGCTCGGAGATCATCGGGACCGCGTGCCGGTGCTGCGTCAGACCCATCGCCCAGCAGGCGATCGTGCGATCCGACTCGACCATCATCTTCGCGATCAACTCAAGCTGCGCCCGGTCGATGCCCGTGGCCTCCAGCACGGTGTCGATGTCGACTGCACGGGTGCGGGCCTCGTACTCATCGAAATTCGCGCAATGGTCGGCGATGAACTGACGGTCGACCACCGTGCCGGGTGTGGCGTCGTCGGCCTCCAGCAGCAGCCGGCCCAGGCCCGCGAACAACGCCATGTCGCCGCCGAGGCGGATCTGGACGAACTCGTCGGCGATCGGGATGCCATCCCCGACGACGCCATGCACCTTCTGCGGATCCTTGAACCGGATCAGCCCGGCCTCCGGTAACGGGTTGACCGCGATGATCTTGGCGCCGTTGGCCTTGGCCTTCTCCAGCACCGACAGCATCCGCGGATGGTTCGTGCCGGGGTTCTGGCCGGCGATGATGATCAGGTCGGCCTTGGTGACGTCCTCGACGGTGACCGAGCCCTTGCCGATGCCGATCGCCTCGGTCAACGCCGTGCCCGACGACTCGTGGCACATGTTGGAACAGTCGGGCAGGTTGTTCGTGCCGAAGCTGCGGACCATCAGCTGGTACAGGAACGCCGCCTCGTTGCTGGTCCGGCCCGATGTGTAGAACACCGCCTCTTTCGGGCTGGCCAGCGCGCGCAGTTCGCCGGCGATCAGCCGGTACGCCTCATCCCAGCCGATCGGCCGGTAGTGGTCGTCGCCTGGGCGCAACACCATCGGCTGGGCGAGTCGGCCCTGCTGCGACAGCCAATACTCCGGGCGGCCCTCCAGGTCGGCGATTGAGTGCCGGGCGAAGAACTCCGGGGTGACGACGCGTGTCGTGGCCTCCTCGGCGACCGCCTTGGCGCCGTTCTCGCAGAACTCCGCGAGCTTGCGGCCGCCGTGTTCCTCGGGCCATGCGCAGCCGGGGCAATCGAAGCCGTGTCTCTGGTTGAGCCGCGCCAGGGCGGCGGCGGTACGGACCGCACCCATCGACTCCAGCCCGCGCTGCAGCGACACCATCACCGCTTTCACGCCGGCAGCTTCGTGTTCGGCGCCGGTCACGGCCACCGCATGCTCGTCGTACGTGACGTCGACGTCTCGTGTGACGTCGCGTCGTCGTGCCAGGGGCATAACGCCAGCTTAGGACGCGAAGTCGACCCAGGCCGCGTCCTGCCTGTGCGAGGCCAGAGTCGCCTCGACGAACTGGACACCGATGAGGCCGTCGATGCCTGTGGGGATCGAGAGGTCGCGGGCCGCACCGCCCCGCAGTATGCCCGCCAGGTCCAGGTAGAAGTTTGCGAAGGCCTCGATGAATCCCTCGGGATGCCCGAGCCCGACGCGGGTAAGGCGGGTCGCGTCATCCGATAACGTGCTCATGCCGTGAGCGGGGATCGTCGTCCCGCCGGCAGGGTCACGCACGGTCAGGTGCTGCGGGTCCTCGTGGCGCCACTCCAGGCTCGCATCGTCGCCGAACACCCGGATCCGCAGTCCGTGCTCGTGACCGGTGGCCGCCATGGTCGCCCATACGGTTGCAGGCGCTCCGTTGGACAGGGTGAGCCGCATGGTCGCGTTGTCGAACACCGGTCGTCCGGCGACAAGTGTGGTGAGTTCGGCCGAGAGGCGGATGGCTTCCAGCCCGGTGATGTAGCGCAGCAGATGAAACGCGTGGGTGCCGACATCGGCGACGGCGGTGGCGACGCCGCCTCTCTCCGGATCCATGCGCCACTGGTCGACCTGTGCCGACGCCCATCCAGATGCGTGCTCGGCGGCGACGAACCGGATCCTGCCGAGCTCGCCGTTGCGGACCATCCGCGCGGCATGCCGAACCATCGCGTAAGCCGAATAGATATGGGGCACAGCGAGGATCGCTTGATGTGATTCGGCGATCGCGACCAGCTCGGCCGCGCTGTCGGAGTCGTTGGTCAGCGGCTTTTCGCACACCACCGAGATGCCCGCCTCGAGGAAGGCCCGCGCTATCTCGAAATGACTGTCGTTCGGCGTGACGACCGCGACGACGTCGACCCCGTCTGCGCGTTCCGCTTCCCGTTGTGCCATCTGGCGGTAGTCCTCGTACACACGCTCGACGCCGATGCGGTGGGCGAACTCGGCCGACGACGCGGGATCCCGGCCGAAAATCCCTGCGGCGAGTACGTATTGATTGTCCAGCCACATGGCGTGGCGGTGGGCGGCACCGATCATCGCACCAGGCCCGCCGCCGACCATTCCGGCGACAAGTCGATTCGTCATCTCTCGATCATCGGCGAGCGTGCGTGTTAGCACGCCGACACGCCGAGAATTGCGGCCATTTCGCGCACGGTCGCCGCAGGGAATTGTGGTGGTGACGTCCGCGTAACAAGTTTGCCATCGACAGTCCCTAGTGTGGGTCGGTCAACGTCGAGCAAATCGGATGCAGCCGCGTCTGAAGTGATAGGAACTGAATTGAGCGGAAATGCGGTACGTCTTCAGGCAATCAACAACGTCGAGGCGTATGTCCCTCCTGCAATTAGCTTCGACCCTGGCGAGGAACCGGGGGAAATTTTCGGATCGAATGTCTTCACCAAGGCCGAGATGCAGCTTCGGCTGCCGAAGTCGGTCTACAAATCGGTCGTCGCCACGATCGACAAGGGCGTCAAGCTCGACCCGGCGATCGCCGACTCCGTGGCTGCGGCGATGAAGGACTGGGCGTTGGAGAAGGGCGCCACTCACTACGCCCACGTCTTCTACCCGCTGACCGGTCTGACGGCCGAAAAGCACGACAGCTTCCTCGAACCCGTCTCCGATGGCGCCACCCTGGCCGAGTTCGCCGGCAAAACCCTGATCCAGGGTGAGCCCGACGCATCAAGCTTTCCCAGCGGCGGCCTGCGTGCCACCTTCGAGGCCCGCGGCTACACCGGCTGGGACGTCACCAGCCCGGCGTACGTGCTTGAGAACCCGAACGGCAACACGCTGTGCATCCCGACGGTCTTCGTGTCGATGACGGGCGAGGCCCTCGACCACAAGACGCCGCTGCTGCGTTCGCAGCAGGCCATGGGTGAACACGCCGAACGCATCCTGAAACTATTCGGCCACACCAACCCCGACAAGGTTGTGTCGTTTTGCGGGCCGGAGCAGGAGTACTTCCTGGTGGACCGGCACTTCTTCCTGGCCCGGCCGGATCTGATCAACGCGGGCCGCACGCTGTTCGGCGCCAAGCCGCCGAAGGGCCAGGAATTCGACGACCACTACTTCGGTGCCGTTCCCGAGCGGGTGCTCGGCTTCATGATGGACACCGAGCGTGAGCTGTTCAAGCTCGGGATCCCCGCGAAGACCCGTCACAACGAGGTCGCGCCCGGCCAGTTCGAGATCGCGCCGATGTTCGAGCGCGCCAACATCGCCTCCGACCATCAACAGCTGCTGATGACCACGTTCAAGACCATCGCCAAGAAGCACGGCATGGAATGCCTCTTCCATGAGAAGCCGTTCGCCGGGGTCAACGGGTCGGGCAAGCACGTCAACTTCTCGATGGGCAACGCCGAACTCGGCAGCCTGCTGGTGCCGGGGGACACCCCGCACGAGAACGCCCAGTTCCTGGTCTTCTGCGCCGCGGTGATCCGTGCGGTCCACAAGTACGCCGGGCTGTTGCGGGTGTCTGTGGCGTCGGCGACCAACGATCATCGCCTCGGCGCCAACGAGGCACCGCCGGCCATCATTTCGATCTTCCTCGGCGACCAACTGGCCGACGTGTTCGAGCAGATCGCCAAGGGCGCGGCCACTTCGTCGAAGGGCAAGGGCACGATGATCATCGGTGTCGACACCCTGCCTCATCTGCCGACCGACCCGGGTGACCGCAACCGCACCAGCCCATTCGCATTCACCGGCAACCGATTCGAATTCCGCGCGCCGGGCTCGGGCCAGACGGTCGCGGTCCCGATGGTCATGCTCAACACGATCATGGCGGAGTCGCTCGACTACATGGCCACCATCCTCGAAAAGGCGGTCGCCGACGGCGAGGACTTCGACATGGCGGTGCAAAAGCTGCTCACCGATGTCATCACCGCGCACGGCGCGGTGGTGTTCAACGGCGACGGCTACTCGGAAAACTGGCAGACCGAGGCGGCGGAGCGTGGTCTTCCGAACCTGAAGACCACGCTGGACGCGCTGCCGGAGCTGATCACGCCGGAGGCGTTGGGGTTGTTCGAGAACTACAAGGTGTTCAACGACAAGGAGATGCACAGCCGCTACGAGGTGGGGCTCGAGCAGTACGCGCTGACGATCAGCGTCGAGGCGAAGCTGAGCCTGGAACTGGGGTCCACCGTTATCCTGCCGGCCGCGATGCGCTATCAGACCGAAGTGGCGCAGAATGTGGCGACGCTGAAGGCCGCGGGTGTCGAGCCGAGCACCGCGCTGCTGGAAGAGGTCTCGGGCCCGATCGCCGAGTTGGCCAATGCGCTGGTCGATTTGAGGAAAGCCCTGTATGACCAGTCGGCGTCGAGCGCCTTCGCCGAAGCCGAGCATGCCCGCGACGAGCTGCTGCCTGCGATGGAGGCGGTGCGGGTTGCGGCCGACATGCTGGAAGGGACTGTGGCCGATGACCTTTGGCCGCTGCCGACCTATCAGGAGATGCTGTACATCCTCTGAGTAGACGTCGCCGAGTGTGGGGGTCGTGTCCGTGTCACGGGCATTGGTAGACCCGCAACCCTCACACTCGGCGATTCCCTTGCCGCGAGTGTGCGTGTCTGTGCGCCAACACGCCGAGAATTGCGGACATTACGCGCACGCTCGTCGAGGCGCGAGCGCCTCTAGGCTAGGCGCATGGTCACTCGGATCGGAAGCCTCGCGTCCATTTCGGTCGACTGCCCTGATCCAGATGCGCTGGCGCCGTTCTACCGGGACCTGCTCGGCCTGGAGGAGGCCTTCGCAACTGAGGACCGCGGGGTTATCTGTTTGGCCGGCGCGGGTCCGGTGCTGTCCCTCATGCGCGTCAACACCTATGTGCCGCCGTCGTGGCCCGAGGGACCGCAACACCAACAGATGCACCTCGACGTCGCCGTCGAGGACCTGGACTCGGCGGTAGCCTCCGCCCTCGCCCTTGGCGCCGCCGAGGCTTCGCATCAACCCGCGCCGGATCAGTGGCGGGTCCTGGTCGACCCGGTAGGTCATCCGTTCTGCCTCAGCACAGTGCGTCACTAGGCGCACGATCGCAGGTGCGCGAGCGACGCGTGCCGCAGCCGACGCACTGGAAGGCTTTGTGGCCGAAGACCTCTGGCCGCTGCCGACCTATCAGGCGATGCTCTACATCCTCTGCTTAGCCGTCGCGGGTGTGGGGGTCGTGTCCGTCCACGGGCACTGGTAGACCCGCAACTGCCACACTCGGCGGCCTGGACGGCGGGGCGAGGATCTGTACGACGCCGCCGTTCAGCCCGGCGATGACCAACCGGCCGCGTGCGATCTCAGTTGGCGGCGATGCCACGCTCGTATCAAGTCACGCCCGGCCGGTCCTGCATACCTAATGCCGACAATAAATCCAACCACCGCAACATGCGGCAACCCACGCTCACACTGACTCCAAGCCACGTGTTTTGGGCAAGCCCGAGCGGTGGCCTCGGCGGTAGTCGGATCACTGTGGCGCAAGGGGTTCGACTCGGAGATGGGCGAGCCGGGCGTTGACGCCAATGCGGCGCGGCTGCTTGACCGAGCGGACCGGCCGGCAACATGGCGGCGGCCGCACCAGCGCGAGACAGGGATATGTGTCGTGATGTATTGACAATCGGTCAAGTCATGTCCAGACTTCAGTCACACAGCACGCCGGGGCCGCTGAACGCCCAAACGTCTGGCGCATCGAACGGTGTGGTTTCACTCGATGGAGAAGGCACGTGGCAGTCGCTACAGCAAACAGTCCTTCGGTCGAGTCCGGCGCAACCATGCCAAGTGGCAACGGCTATTACGCTCCCCGGCTGCGCGCTGCGATTGTGGGCACCGGCGGAATCTCCCGTATTCATGGCTGGCGCCTGCAGGACCTCGGCTCGACCGTCGTAGGCGTCTGCGGGCGCGATATCACCAAGGCCCGGATGATTGCGAAGGAATTCCGTCCGCGCGGCGAAGCTAACTCGCCGGTGGGTGCTTTCGACGACCTCCGCACCATGCTCGACCAGATCGAGCCTGACGTGGTGCATGTCTGCAGCCCGCACGGACTTCACGCGGCACACGCCATCGAAGCGGTCAATCGCGGAATCAACGTCATCATCGAAAAGCCGATGGCGACCGCCGAGGCCGACGCGCGCGCGCTGATGGTGGCTGCGGAGGCTGCCGGCGTACACGCCGCGGTCTGTCTGACCAAGCGGTCATATCCGATGGTCGCCGAAATGCGCGCACGAATTCTGGTCGGCGAACTCGGCGAGGTAAACGCCGTTCGCGGCGGATTCTTGTCCTGGGACTCCAACCACGACGACTGGGGGTGGGGGTTCGACCCGATGGTAGCCGGAACGTCTTATGCCACAGCCGATTTAGGCGTGCATTGGTTGGATCTCGCTGAGTATGTCATCGGCCGGCGGATCACCGAGGTCGACGCACGGTTTGCCACCTTACGGCCCATCCGTTATCGCAGCAATGAGCCGATCAAGGTCGAAGCCGAGGACTATGTGCGGCTATTCCTGGAATTCAGCGGCGGTGTGGTCGGGTCGGCGACGTTCTCCGGCGTCACAGCCGGGGAGCCCAACGGGTGCTCGATCGATGTCGATGGCACCGATGGTGGCTTCCACTGGAAGGTCGATCGCCCGAACGAAATCCTCCATCGCAGGGCTGATGGATCGGTCGGAACCATCATCCGCAACCCCGACGCCATGACTCCCGCTGCCGCGCGCTTGTCATTCTCGCCGGCCGGCCACGCCGAGGGCTTCGGCGACGCTTTCCGAAATCTGTTTCGCGACGTCTATTCGGCGATCGGTGGGGCCGATGTCAGCTATCCGACTCTTGCCGACGGGTATCGCATGGTTGCCATCGTCGAGGCAATCCAAACGAGTGCACGGACCCGAAGGGCGGTCAGCATTGACTAGTTTCCCGGTAGACGAGCTCCTGGCAAAGCCCGCGGACAGCACAACCGAACGTGCCAACGCGATCGAATTGCGCGGCGTGGGAAAGACTTACGGCGACGCGGTGGCGTTGCATCCCTTCGACCTGGATATCCGGGATGGGGAGTTCTTCTGCCTGCTAGGGCCGTCGGGTTGCGGGAAGACGACAACGCTGAACATCATCGGTGGCTTTGTCCAGCCGTCGTCCGGTGTGGTCCGGATCGGCGGAGAGGATGTGACCAAACGTCCGCCCAACCGACGCCCTGTCAATACGGTCTTCCAGTCCTACGCGCTGTTCCCGCATCTGAATGTCGTGCAGAACGTCTCCTTTGGGCTGCGGATGGCCCGGGCGCCCAAGAACGAACAACGGGCCCGGGCGCGGGAGGCTCTGGACCTGGTCGGCCTCGGAACATTCGCCGAGCGGCCGGTCAGCCAGCTTTCCGGCGGCCAGGCTCAACGCGTTGCGATCGCTCGCGCGTTGGTCAATAAGCCCAGCGTCCTGCTGCTCGACGAACCACTCGGTGCCCTGGATCTGAAACTGCGCAAGCGGCTGCAGACCGAGCTCTCACTGATCCAGCGTCATGTCGGCACGACTT
Source organism: Mycobacterium sp. (assembly GCA_021154745.1). GTDB lineage: Bacteria > Actinomycetota > Actinomycetes > Mycobacteriales > Mycobacteriaceae > Mycobacterium. The sequence continues at coordinate 9,284 of JAJKIB010000369.1, read as the reverse complement.
TCGTGTTCGTCACACACGATCAGGAAGAGGCGATGGCCCTTGCGGATCGCATCGTGATACTCAACGAAGGCCGTATCGAGCAGATCGCAACTCCCGAGGAGATCTACCGCCGGCCGGCCAGTCTGTTCGCCGCCGATTTCATCGGAGAGTCGAACATCTTGCATGGCAGAAAAGACGGCGGCACGTTCGTACTGGAGAACGGTGCGAAGGTCCCCATCTCAGCGGAAGCGCCCGCTGCCGTCACCTCGCTAGTGATTCGGCCCGAGGCGCTGCGGATCGGCAAAGACGGATTCATCGGCGCGCAAGTACTTTCGCGTGGATACCTCGGATCAATCACCCGTATGGTGCTTCAGCTGGAGAATTCGGAAATGCAAGTGGTGTCGTCATTGAACGACGAACACATACGGAATCTCGCCGAAATCAGCCTCGAAACGGGTGAATTCGTGAAGTTGTCCTGGCCGAAGGAAGCGGCCCATCCACTGTAGAGGTCCATTAAGAGTCAGGAAGTCGCAATGTCCGGAATCACTGATATCAACCTAGACCGCCGCTCGTTCGTCCGGGGAGCGCTGATGTTAGGTGCGGCGAGCCCGTTCCTGTTGTCCGCGTGCTCTTCCGGGAGCGATTCGTCCAGTGGCGGTGGTGGGTCCGGCGCCGGCGGGGACGTCAACTGGCTGACTTGGTCGGACCACTACTCCAATGACCAGCTCGCCAAGGTTGCCTCGAGTACCAAGATCACTGGCCGCCCAAAGCTGTTCTCCGACAACGCCGATGCTTTCCTTCAGCTCAAGCAGACCGGGCCCCAGTTCGATATGGTCTCGGCCGACGCACTCTGGGTCAAGAAGTATATGGAGAGCGGTCTGATCGAACCATTCGACCTGGCCTCGATCTCGTCCAGCTCCGAGCTGTACTCGATGGCGAAGAACTTCGCTTTCCTCAACGATCCAAAGGGTGCGCTCGGATACCCGTTCTCGTGGTCGACAGTGCAGATCTACTACAACCCGGACAAGGTCAAGAACCCGCCGACGTCCTGGGAGTCACTGACCGATCCGGCCTACAAGGGCCTGATCGTCGCGGAGAACATCCCGACCGACCTGATGGCGATCGCGGGAATCGCCACCGGTTCCAAGTCTCCTTACGCGCTGACCCCCGATCAGATCTCGTCCGCGTCCAATTTCCTGGGAGCCCTCAAACCCAACCTGGTCAAGCTCGCTTCGCAAAACAACGAGATCGTGACGATGATGGCCAGTGGGGAGGCCGCTATCGGTATCTCGAATCTCGGCACCGACGTGCGCGTCAAGGACGCCGGTGGCCCCGCGCTCAAGTCGGCCTATCCGCCGGAAGGCACGATCGGCTTCATCGACTCGGAGATGATCACCGCCAAGGGAGCGAATAAACCGCTGGTCAAGCCGTTCCTGGATGCGATGCAGAAATCCGAGTGGATCGTGCAGAACTTCACGACGAACTGGCGCCCGCTGTTCAACGAGGCGGCGGCCAAGATTCTGACGAACGATCCGAAGACAGCCGACAACGCCAAGAGGCTCTTCATGGACAACCCGGAGAAGGCGTTGGCAATGACCCTCAAGGGGCCGGCTCAGGACCAGCAGGCCTACACCGAGGCGTTCAACAAGGTCTTCGGGGCGTGACATGACCGTTGCGTCCACTGCCCGCGATGCGGGTGGGGGGCCGGGTCGGACAAAACGTCAACGTGCTGACGTCAAGAAGGAGCGCCGAGACTGGCGTCAGTACGTTGGGTTCGCGCCGGCCGCAGCCCTTTTCGGAGTGTTCTTCATCGCTCCGTTGTGCCTGATCGTCGTCTATTCGTTTTTGGTCACCAAGAACTACGAGTTGGTCCCGGCGTTCACCAAGAACAACTACGCCACGATCATCACGACGAGCACGTATGTGAAGACGTTTGGTAAGACCGTGCTGATGGCCTTCCTGGCAACGATGACCGCGCTGGCATTGGCGTTCCCGTTTTGCTACTGGCTGGTGCGCTACGTGCCCAAGAGACTGCAGCGGGTAGGCCTTCTACTTGTGGTCCTACCGTTCTGGACCAGTTATCTGCTGCGGGTCTACGCATGGGTGGCGATCCTGGGTGACCACGGTGCGATCAACTCGTTGCTCAAGGCGATGGGCCTGACCCACCAACCGATTCGGATGTTCCTGTACGACAACCCTGGTGTGTTCATCGTCTTGGTCTACCTGTACTTTCCGTTCGCGGCGCTCACGTTGTATGCATCGCTGGAGCGGTTCGACTGGAGGCTCCTGCACGCTGCCGTCGACCTGGGTGCATCGCCAATGCGGGCCATCGCCAACACCCTTCTCCCGCAGATGCGCCTGGCGATGGTGACGGCCGGAATCTTTGTGTTCATACCCATTCTGGGTGAGTACCTTGCGCCTGCGGCGATCGGCGGTACCAATGGCGTACTGATGGGGAACCTGGTCGCCAACTTCTTCTCCGTTTTTCTACTGCCGCTCGGATCGGCGGCCAGTGTGCTGATCGCGCTGGTGATCTTCATCGTGCTGATCATCTTCCGGCGCAGCCTCGATACGAAGGACATCTATGTCTGACGATCTGCAGGCGGTGAATCCGCGGGCGCGGCTGTTCCGAATCATTCTGTCGGTCTACGGGATCGGAATCTATATCTTCCTGTTCGCCCCGATAGCCGTGTTGATCCTGTTGTCGTTCAACTCTTCTACGGTGGTCGGTTTCCCGATGGCAGGCTTCACGACAGACTGGTATGCCAGGCTTTCGCACGACGCCATCATTCTCGATGCGCTCGAAAAATCACTGATAGTGGCCTTTTGGGTGACGGTGCTCGCGACGCTCATCGGTACCGCGGCGGCTTTTCCGCTGGTTCGGGCGAACATCAAAAACCGCGGCGCCATGCGGGTTTTCATTACATTGCCGATCATGATGCCGGGCCTGCTCATCGGCGTGGCCATCTTGGTGCTGGCTACCAACGTTCTGCATATACAGCCCTCGTTGCGGGTAGCGATCATCGGGCAGACCGTCCTCGCGACACCCTTCGTCATCCTGGTGGTGTCCTCCCGGCTAGAGGCGTTGGACCGCAATTTGGAGCGCGCCGCCGCCGACCTCGGAGCCGGACCGCTGCAGCGACTCCTGTTCGTGGTGCTCCCACTCATATATCCCGGCATCATCGCGGCGGCGCTGATCGCACTCACGCTCTCGTTGGATGAGTTCATCGTCACCAACTTCATCATCGGCGCGGATCAGACGCTGCCGATCTACATCTACAACCAGCTCAAGTTCGGCATCACGCCGGAGGTGAACGCGCTGGCGACATTGATGCTGCTCGGCACGCTCGCCGTGGCCGGCCTGACATTCGGGGCGCTGCGCCTGGTCAAGGTGCTGACCTCCGTCACCAAGATCACCAACCGATTGGAAGAACCCGCTAGTGCAGAAGTGTGACGTTTCGGTAGTACTCGAGGCCTTCCTGGACCATTCCCTCGAGGAGACGCTGACTTGGCTGAGTACCGAGGTACCAGAGGTCACCGCCATCGAGGTCGGTGCCGGCGGCTATGCCCCGCACCCCCATCTGGATCCCGACACGCTGCTCACCGACGGGTCGGCTCGACAGGCTTGGCTGGGCCAACTCGAAGGCCACGGCATCAAGCTGGACGCGTTGAACGTGTGGGGCAACCCGCTGCATCCCGATAGGGCGATCGCCGACGATCACGACGCGGCGCTGCGCCGGGCGGTGCGGTTGGCGGGTGGGCTCGGTACCGACACCATCGTTGCGATGTCTGGTGCCGCCGCAGCTGCCGCAGGCGATCGTGCTGCGGTGTTCGGTGCGGGGGGCTGGCTCCCGTATTTGGAGGGCGTGCACGACCGTCAGTGGGAGGAGGCCGTGGTTCCCTACTGGTCCGAGCTCTCGGAGTTCGCCGCCAAGGAGAACCCCGACGTCAAGATCTGCATCGAGCTCCACCCGGGCACGACCGTCTACAACGTGGAAACCTTCGAGAAGTTCATCACTCTGGGTGAGAACCTCTACGCCAACCTCGATCCCAGCCACTTCTTCTGGATGCAGATGGATGCCGACCGAGTCGTCGAGCGGATCATGCCGCGCATCGGCCACGTACACGCCAAGGACGTGACCTTCAACGAGGATGCGCTCGGTCTCAACGGCCTGCTCGACCACCGGTGGCCTGAAAGACCGGAGAAGATGCCGTGGAACTTCTCGGTTCCGGGCCACGGCAAGGACGCTGCATGGTGGTGCCAGTTCATCGCCCGCTTTGACGGCTCCGCGGTCCGGGCGTTCTCGATCGAGCACGAGGATCCGTTTGTCGACTCGAAGACCGGGGTCAAGGAGAGCGCCGTTCTGATCAAGTCCGCGCTGGCCGGATCCCATTAAGCGCCGCAACCGAATACAGGAGGCAGACCCAATGACAGACCGACTCAAGGTAGGTGTCGTCGGTGCCGGAGTAATCGCGCAGGTCATGCATCTGAATTATTTGCGTGAATTGTCCGACCGCTTCGAAATCGTTGCACTGTGCGATATCTCGGATGAGAACGCCGCCAACAACGCGGAGCGGTACAACATCGGGAAGACGTTCACTGACTGGCGGGAAATGCTTGAAGACGCCGACATCGACACCGTCTTCATTCTGACCTCGGGCAGCCATGCGCCCATCGCCATCGCGGCGGCGAACGCCGGCAAGCATGTCTTGGTGGAGAAGCCGATGTGCTTCTCCGTCGCCGAAGGTCTGGAGATGAAGGCCGCCGCCGACGAGGCAGGGGTGACGTTGATGGTCGCGTACCCCAAGCGTTACGACCCGGCATTTGAGCGCTTCCGCGAGGTTGCGGTGAATGTCGCGGAACCACGGCTCATGCGGGTCACCACGTTCGAGTCGCCTTTCCTTCCCTACATCGGCCACTACCCGCTGGCACCGGTCGCACCGATCCCGAAGGATGCGATCGCGAACTTCACCGCGGAGACCCAGGCGAGCATCACCCGCGCAATCGGTGAGGCGAACCCGTTCCTGCGCGAGGAATATCATCTGGTTCTCCTTGACACGCTGGTCCACGAGCTCAACACCGTCCGTCGCGTACTCGGTGAACCGACGAGCCTTGAGTATGTCGATATGCAGAGCGGTCAATTGACCGTCATCCTCAAGTTCGGCGAACTGTCGGTGGCGATCCATTGGATGGATCTGCCCGGCATCACCCGCTACGAAATGGAATTCGCACTCTATGGCCCGCAGCAGCGCGTGACCTTGAGCTTTCCTTCGCCGTTCCTTCGCAGCGCACCGGCGACAGTCGAGATCATCGAGGGCGAATCAGGTACCACCAAGTCGCGCAGCATCAGCGAAATCACTTCGTATGAAAGCGCTTTCAAGCTGGAGCTGGAAGCCTTCCACCACTGTGTGGTCACAGGTGAGGCGCCGGCCACGAGTGCCGAAGACGCAATTCACGACCTTGCGCTGTGCGAGGCCATCATCCGCTTCGTCCAGGACCCGCGACCGATCTCAGACCCGAGCGCAATCCCCGCGCTGGCGTCTGCCAACTAGAAAGAACACGAAACATGAGCAACGACAACGGAATCATCGTCGCCAACGCACCCGTCAGCTATGGCGCCTTCGAGGTGACGATCGGATTCGACCCGAATGTTCCGGACGGCGACGACATCCTGGACCAGGTCAGCGCGGCCGGTTATGCGGGCATCGACCTCGGCCCGGTCGGCTACCTGGGAAGTAGCGATGATCTTGGCGCCAAACTTGCCAAGCGCGGGCTGGGCCTGGCAGGTGCTTACCTGGAACTGCCGTACGCGGACCCGGAATTGTTGGAGAAGATGCTTCCCGAACTCGACGCGATGCTGGACATCTTTGATTCGATCAAGTCGCGCGGACTGGGCCCTGACCCACGTCCGACGCTGGCGGACCTGGGTGTCGGCGATGGCGCGGATTTCCGTCGCAACAACCCGGGTTCGGGAGCGCGAAACCCCGCTAGCGGATACACCGATGAGCAGTGGGCGTTGTTCGCGAAGGGGATGGCCGTTGTGGTTGATCGGTGCCGCTCGCGCGGCTACCAGCCGGTTTTCCACAACGAGACGGGAACCTATGTCGAAGCGCCAGCCGAGGTCGGCAGAATGCTGGAAGTCTCGGAAATCGGCCTGTGTATGGATGCCGGCCATTTCCTGGTCGGTGGCGGCGATCCCGTTGAGTACGTGAAGAAGTGGGGTGACCGGATCGACCATGTCCACATCAAGACCGCGGACCTGCCGCGGTTCCAGCAGGTAGTCGACGAGGGCTTGCCGACCAACGCGATCTGGGAGCGTGAGGTCTTCCCGAAACTGGGTGAAGGCGCGCTCGACGTAGATGCTTTCTTGGCGGCGTTGCGCGAGATCGACTACGGCGGTTGGCTCGTCGTCGAACAGGACATCTTTCCGACCACGGCGGAGCGTTTCGCGCGCGCGGCCGCCGACCAACGGGCGAACCGTGAATTCCTGAAGGCGCGTGGCCTGTGAGTGCACCTTTTCGGTTCGGTCTGATCGGTGGCGGTCGGATGGGCCGTACCCACTTGCGGGCCTTGGAAGGTTCGACGGAGGTGACGGTCGTTGCAGTGACGGAGCCGGTTGAGACCGCGGCAGCGCTGCTTCGCGAGCAGGGTCTGGCGGTGTATCCGACCGTCGAGGATATGTTCGCCGCTTCGGAGTTCGACGGCGTTCTCATCGCGGTGCCGACACCGCAACACATCGACACCACCCGCAAGTCACTGGGGGCTGGTCTTCCGGTGCTGTGTGAGAAGCCCTTCGGCCTGGTGCCCGACGAGGCCAGGGAGGTGGGCAAACGCGCAAGCGAACAGGGGCTGGCCCTGCAAATCGCTTATTGGCGGCGGTTCGTGCCGCAGCTGACGACCCTGCGCAGCGATCTGGCCGACGGCAAATACGGCGCTGTCCACTTCTTGGTGTGCTCACAGTGGGACGAGACTCCGCCGCCCCTGAGCTTCCGCCGGGACAGCGGCGGTATCTACATCGACATGGGTGTCCACGAAATCGATCAAACCCTCTGGCTACTCGGCCAGGACCTCACCGAGGTCAAAACGCAGGTGTTCCCAACCACCGAAGACCCGGGCGCGCAAAACGACGTGGACAGCGCCCAAGCGCTGGTCATGCTTTCGGGCGGCACCTCGACGGTGGTATCGCTCGGCCGGTTCTACGAAGGCGGTGACATTGTCTCCGTGGAGCTCTTCGGATCCCGCGGTCACACCCGTTTCGACGTGGTGTCTCCAGAGACCGGGGAAGCACCACAGCTGCATGCCCTGAAACTGCAGGCCGAGGCGTTCGCCCGGCACGCGCGTGGCGCCGCGCAGGAAGGTACGACAGCGGAGGAAGCCGCTCGCGTGCTTGAACTGGCCCACGGCCTGACCGAAGCGGCAGGCATCGCCGTACTCGGGGCTGCAGCCAATTAGCCGTTGCGGCCCGACTATGAAGGCGCGAGCGTGCGCATTGTCGGCAATTTCCCCGGCGCGTCGGCCGCAGACACGCACGCTCGCGGCAGTTGACGGTTACTTGTTTTGCGGGAAGCCCAGTTCAATGCCGCCGTGGCTGGGGTCGAGCCAACGGCTGGTGATGGCCTTGCCGCGAGTGAAGAACTGCACGCCTTCGGCGCCGTGGGCGTGGGCGTCGCCGAACAATGACGCCTTCCAGCCGCCGAAGCTGTAGTAGGCCATCGGCACCGGGATGGGCACGTTGACGCCGACCATGCCCACCTCGACCTCGTTCTGGAAGCGCCGGGCGGCGCCGCCGTCGTTGGTGAAGATCGCGGTGCCGTTGCCGTACGGGTTGTCGTTGATCAGTTGCAGCGCTTCGTCATACGACTCGACGCGCACGACCGAGAGCACGGGTCCGAAGATCTCGTCGGTGTAGACACTCATCTGCGGCTTGACGTGGTCGATCAGGGTCGGCCCGAGCCAGAACCCGTTCTCGCCACCTTCGGCCGTCACGCCGCGTCCGTCGACGACGATCTTGGCGCCGTCGGCCTCTCCCCCGTCGATGTACGACGCCACCTTGTCGCGGTGCTGCTTTGTGACCAACGGTCCCATGTCGGCGTCGCCTGTGCCGTCGCCCGTCTTGATGCCGCGGGCGCGTTCGGCGATCTTGGCGACCAGGTCGTCGGCGATCGGACCGACCGCCACACAAGCGGAGATCGCCATGCAGCGTTCACCGGCCGACCCGAAGCCGGCGTTGACCATCGCATCGGCGGCCAGATCCAGGTCGGCGTCGGGCAGGATCACCGCGTGGTTCTTGGCGCCGCCCAGTGCCTGCACCCGCTTACCGTGCGACGTACCGGTCTGGTAGACGTATTGCGCGATCGGCGTGGAGCCGACGAACGACACCGACTTGATCGCCTTGTTGGTGAGTAGTTCGTCGACGGCGGTCTTGTCGCCCTGCAGCACGTTGAACACCCCTGGTGGCAGGCCGGCCTCGGCCCACAGATCGGCCATCCACAGCGAGGCCGACGGATCCTTCTCCGAGGGTTTGAGCACCACGGTGTTGCCCGCCGCGATCGCGATGGGGAAGAACCACATCGGCACCATGGCCGGGAAGTTGAACGGACTGATGATGCCGACGGGCCCGAGCGGCTGGCGGATCGAGTACACGTCGACCTTTGTCGATGCGTTCTCGGTGAAGCCCCCCTTGAGCAGATGTGGGATGCCGCAGGCGAATTCGACAACCTCTTGACCGCGGCTGACCTCGCCGAGCGCGTCGGAGACGACCTTGCCGTGTTCGCTGGTGATGATCTTGGCCAGCTCACCCTTGCGCGCGTTGAGCAGTTCGCGGAAGTTGAACAGGATCGCGGTGCGCTTGGTCAGCGAGGTGTCGCGCCAGGCCGGAAAGGCTGCCGCGGCCGCGTCGATCACCGCGCGCGCATCCTCCACGCTGCCCAGCGCCACCTCGCCGGTGACCTGACCGGTGGCCGGGTTGGTCACCGGCTGCGTCCGCGCGCTGGCCCCGGGATAGGCCTTGTTGTTGATCCAGTGGGGAATCGTCTGTGTCATTTACTTTCCTATTTCCGATATTTGGTGACGTATTCGGTCATGGTTTTCAGCTGGTAGCGCGAGACGTCGTGGGCGCTCTCGTCCTCGGCGAACACCGACGACACCATGACAGTGTCGGCGCGGTCGTAGAAGCCGATCTCGGCAAGCCCGCCGAAGAACTCGTCCCAATCGACATCGCCGTCGCCGATCTTGAGGTGCTGATGCACCCGCGCCGGGCTGCCCGGCGGATTCGTGATGTAACGCAGGCCGTGGCTGCGGCGGT
>JAJKIB010000368.1 GCA_021154745.1 Mycobacterium sp. | reverse complement strand
GGTCCCAACGCCATGACCGCGACCTACACCTTCGACGTATTCTCCAGCCTCGACGGCTACGGCGCCGCCAGCGGCGACTGGACCGGCTACTGGGGCAAGCAGGGCCCCGAATTGCTCGACCACCGCCTCGCCGTGTACGAGGCGCAGCAGCGGATGGTCTTCGGGGCCAACACATATCGGGCGTTCGCGCAGCTGCTGGCCTCGGGCGCCGAGGAGTCGGTGCGTGACCCATGGGTAACCCGGATGAGGAGCCTGCCAGCGACGGTGGTGTCGACCACCCTGGAGGGACCTCTCGACTGGCCGGACGCGACCGTCGTGAGCGGTGACGCCGTCGACGTCGTCGCCCGGCTCAAGGACGAGTCCGAGGTGCCGTTGCGCTCGCACGGCAGCCTGTCGATGAACCGGGCGCTGATGGCCGCCGGCCTGGTCGACTGGGTCCAGGTGACGCTTTTCCCGGTGATCACCGGTCAGACCGGTGATGACCCGATCTACCAGGGTGCGGCCGACTTCGACCTCGAGCTGATCGAGAGCCGGACGCTCGACGGCAACATCCAGGAACTCATCTACCGGCCCACCCTGCATGTCTGAGTCTGTCCAGGCACCGCATCCCGTTCCGGTAGGTGCATACCAGCCTGGCGTTGGCGCGTAACCCACTTAGTCGCGGTCTGGAGGCTCTGTTGTAACCAGTCGTTGCGGCTGGTCACTCAGCAAGGGCCTCATCCGAAGGAGTGGTTTAGGGCTTACAAGCGGTTTGAAGGAAGAACGTCGTCAACCATTAGGGCACGTTGCAGCCGCGTCTCGTAATACTGGAACCGACGGTGCATCCACTGGCAGACCGTAGCCGCGAAGCACGGCGATGAACTGAATGGCATATTGACAACGGAATGCGGCGTTCGGCGGCATCCAATCGGCCGGTTCCTGATCTCCTTTGTCCTGATTCGCCTGCCCCTCAACCGCGAGCAGGTTCGCCGGATCGTTGGCGAACCGCAACCGCATGTCGTCGGGCCAGTTGCGGGCGCCGAGGTCCCATGCCAACGCCAACGGCACGATGTGGTCGATCTGCACCGCCGCGCCGACCTGGGCGCCGCGCACGAACGCCACGGTGGCGTTGGTGTACGGGTCGTGAAGCGTGCCGGTGGCAACGGCGTTGGGACACCGCTTGATTGACACATATGTCTTGTCGACGAGGTCGCGGTCGAGGATGTCGTTGCGGGTGTCGCAGCCGTTGTGGCCGCCTGCCGCGGGATTGTCGTCGGTCCAGGTGTCGCCGAACGCATCCCTGTGGTAGTCGTGGCTTCTGATCCGGAGCGGCAACTCCGCAATGCCTGCGAGGACGTCGACACCCGGTGCGACGGTGGGAATGTCGGCCTGGGCGACGAACGGGGTCCGCTCCCCCGATGTCGTCATCACTTGAAAGGCGACCACCACGGCCAGCGCTACGGTGAGCGCCAGCCACAGCAGCCGGTTACGGCTCATGTCTTGTCCAGATACTCGACGCGGTCGGTATCGATGAAGGGTGCAGACAGGACAGCCATCCCGGCGTTTTCAGGATCCTGTTCGTAGAGGGCTTCGCAGAACTCGCGTGCGGCCACGATGATGTTGAGGTGCTCGGCGAGCGATAGGAATCGCAGCGTGACGGGACGGCCGGATTGGCTGAGCCCCAACACATCTCCCTCTTTGCGTTCCTTCAGATCGAGGTCGGCGAGCTTGAAACCGTCCAGGGTGCCTGCGACGGCCTTGAGGCGTTGCCCCGCCTTGGATCCTTCCGGCAACTGGGTGGCCAGCAGGCAAAGACTGGGATGCTGGCCACGGCCGATGCGTCCACGCAGCTGATGCAGCTGGCTGATGCCGAACCGGTCGGCGTCCACCACCACCATCACCGTCGCGTTCGGCACATCCACGCCGACTTCGATAACAGTGGTGCACACTAGGACATCGATCTGGCCGGCGCGGAACTCCGCCATCACGGCGTCCTTCTCATCGCTGGGCAGCCGACCGTGCATCAAGCCAAGCCGCAACCCGGAGAGATGCCCGCGTCGCAGTTGTTCGAACAGGGTGACCACGGTGGTCGGCGGCGGACCCTGCTCGTCCTTGGCTGGCTTGTCGCTCTCGTCGATGCGCGAAGCCACGACATACGCCTGGCGACCGGCGCCGACCTCCTCGATGATGCGCTGCCATGCCCGCTGCAGCCACGCCGGCTTCTCCTTGACGAAGATCGCGTTGGTGGTGATCGGCTGACGGCCGCGCGGGAGTTCGCGCAGCGTCGAGGTTTCGAGGTCGCCGTAGAACGTGAGCGCGACGGTGCGTGGAATGGGGGTCGCCGTCATCACGAGTAGATGTGGAGTCAGCCCGTCGGGAGCCTTGGCGCGCAGCCGGTCTCGCTGCTCGACACCGAACCGGTGTTGTTCGTCGACAACGACCATGCCGAGGTTCTTGAACTCCACGGCCTCCTGCAGCAATGCGTGCGTGCCGATCACTATTCCCGCCTCGCCTGCAGCGACCTCGTCGCGTACCTCTCGCTTCTGTTGGGCCGACATCGATCCGGTCAACAGCGCGACGCGCGTCGCACTGTCGGCTCCTCCCAGCTGACCCGCCATCGCCAGCGGACCGAGCACATCTCGAATGGACCGAGCATGTTGGGCGGCAAGAACTTCCGTCGGCGCCAGCAGTGCGCACTGGTACCCGGCGTCGACCATCTGCAGCATCGCCAGCACAGAGACGATCGTCTTGCCCGAGCCAACCTCACCCTGAAGCATCCGGTTCATGGGCCGGCTCGCTGACAGTTCGGCCGAGAGGACTTCGAGCACTTCCTTTTGTCCATTGGTCAATTCGAATGGCAACTGGTCGCGCATCGCAGCCAGCAGGCCGTTGTTTACCGGCTCGGCGACGGGACCGGATTCGCTCAGCTCGCTGTAGCGCCGACCCACCAAAGCCCATTGCAGCCCGACCGCCTCGTCAAAGGTCAGTCGGGCTTGGGCGCCCTCGCGGTCGGCCGTGTTCTCGGCGAGGTGGACGGCGCGTAACGCTTCGTCCTCCGTGATCAGATTCCGCTTCTGCAGAATCGATTCCGGGAGTGACTCGTCGATCGGGTCGAGCACGTCAAGTACCTGACGCACGCAGGCGTAGATCTCCCAGGTCTGCAGCTTGGAATTGGCGGGATAGATTGGGAAGAACTCTCGCTCGAACACCGACAACACATCGTCACCGCTGGCCCCCGATGCGGCGGCGATTGTTTTCAGCGACTTGGTGCCGATCGTCTTGCCGGCAGGCGACTCGAGAACGTAGTACGCCGGATGACTCAACTGCAGTGCGCCCCTGAAGTATTTGACTTCACCGGAAAGCATTAAGCGCGTGCCCTCGGGAAGCTTGTCGACCATCCAGCCGGCGTTGAAGAACGTGGCGGTGACCTCGGGTCGTCGACGTCCCAGGGTGATGCGCAGCCATTTAGGCTTCTTCATTTTCTTGGTCCTGGGATCAAACTTCGGCTTCATGTCACCGACTGTGGTGCCTGTGATGACGTCGACGAAGGTGACGTGCTCGCCTTCTTCGAGGTCCTCACCCTCCTCGAGCACCGTCATCCCGTCGCTGTACTTGCGCGGGTAGTGGCGCAGCAGGTCGTTGACGGTGCGGATGCCGAAGTGTTCCTCCAGCGGCCCAGCCGCCTTTTTGCCGAGGACATAGTCGAGCCGGTCGGTCAGGACGGCCATTACTCGACCCCGATCAGCAACGCGTCTCCGCGGTGGTCGGTGCGATAGGTCACCAACTCGGTTCCCGGGTGATGGCGGTGCGCGTGCTCCTGCAGCGCTTCGCCGACGCCGCCGTCGATACCGGCACCGGTAAGCACGGTGACGAGCTCACCACCCGCGGCGAGGAACAAGTCGATCAGGCCTGCGGCGGCCGCCGTGATGTCGTCGCCGACGATCAGCACCTCGTCGCCCGCGATCGCCAACCCGTCACCCGGTTTACAGGTGCCCGCCCACGTCAGTGCCTCCTCGGTGGCCACGCGTACCGAGCCGTGCCGGGCGCCGGCGGCAGCTCGGGCCATGGTGTAGCCGTCGTCGACGGCCTGCCGCTCCGCGTCGTGCACGGCCAGCGCGGCCAGGCCCTGAACCATGGATCCGGCGGGCACTGGAACCACGTCGATGCCCCAGCCGATCGCCGCGGTACAGCCCGCGACGAGTTCCTCGGCGGCGACGTAGCCGTTGGGCAGCACCATGACCTGCGCGGCACCCGTGTTGACCAGTGCGTGCAGGAGTTGCTTGGCGCTCACGGGTGCGTCGGCCTCGGGCCGCAACACATGCGCGCCCTCGCCGGCGAACAGTTCCGCGGCGCCGTCGCCGTCGACAACGGCCAGGACTGCGCGTTCACGGCTCCATCCGCCCGCGGGCCCCGCGCCAACACTGCCCGACAGCGAGGTGATCTGGATCCGACTCGGCATGCCGATCGACAAGGCCGCCTCTACGGCAGCACCCGCATCATCGGCATGGACGTGCACCGAGTAGCGGCCCGCTCCATCCGCCGACGCCGCGATGGCCACCGATTCGCCCAGCTGGTCCAGCCGCTCGCGGAGCGCCTCGACGCCGCCGGCGTCGCAACCACTCAGGAGGTACATCACTTCGAACTGTGGTGCGGCGACCGTCGTCGCAGCGGCGTCGGCGCGCGGTGGCGACGGCAGGTACTCGCGCCGGTGCGGCGCGCGTCCTGTCAGCGTGGTGCTCATTGCGTCCAGCAGTACCAGCAGGCCACGGCCTCCGGCGTCCACCACGCCGGCCTCGGCCAGCACGTCGAGCTGCCCGGTGGTCTTGTCGAGCGCGACGGCCGCAGCGTCGGCGGCCGCGGAGACCACCTCGCCGAGACCGGCGCCGTCGATGCCCACGTGCTCGGCGGCACCCGCCGCGTCCTGCAGCACCGAAACGATGGTGCCGGGCACCGGCTCGCCCATCGACGCGATGACCAACCCGATCGCGTGCCGTAGCGCCGCAGCGAACACCGGGCCCTCGACGTCGGCCAGCGCTCCGCCGCGCTCTGCGGCAGCCGATGAGACCACATCGGCCAGACCACGCAGGATCTGCGACAGGATCACACCGGAGTTGCCTCGTGCGCCGTGCAATGCGCCGGCGGCCAGCGCGGCGGCGACCTGCGTCACGTCGTCGGTGTCGGATTGCGCGTCGGCCTGTGCCCATGCCGAACGCATCGTGAACAGCATGTTTGTCCCGGTGTCGGCGTCGGCGACCGGGAAAACATTGAGCCGATTGATCTCGTCCGTGTGAGAAATGAGGTCGCCAACGGCGGTGTGTGCCCACTCCCGCAGGGCGGAGGCATCGAGCCGCCGAGCCGACATCGAGAACTCCCTCCAATGTGGCGCTCAGCGCCACGCCATCCCTCGTGCCGCCGGGCGCCAGCCTATCTACAGTCGCTGACAGCACTCGTCACAACGTTGACCCCGGTGGATGCGATTTTGGCGATACCTTCAAGGGCCGGTATCCTGGTCAGGTTGTCGGGTCACCCGCATGGTTGTTGGCCCCCCAAAGTAACTGACCGAGGAGTTCTACATATGGCTGCCGTCTGCGAGATCTGCGGGAAGGGCCCCGGCTTCGGCAAGTCGGTGTCGCACTCCCATCGCCGGACCAGCCGTCGCTGGGACCCGAACATCCAGACCGTGCGCGCCGTGGCTCACCCAGGCGGGAACAAGAAGCGCATCAACGTGTGCACCTCGTGCATCAAGGCCGGAAAGGTCTCGCGCGGTTAACTGCGTTTAGCTGTCGTCTCGCCGGGTAACTACCGGCGGCATGAGTACTCGCAGCGTTCTTTCGAATTCTGCTCTGTTCGCGCTGGCCGCCGGTGTTGCGGCGGGTTCGCTGGTGACCGGCTGCGGCGGGGACGACTCCGGTTCGAAGACGACCACCACCACGCCTTCGACCTCGGCGACGACATCGGAGGCAAGCACCACCACGCCTCCGCCGTCAGTGAGCGTGTCGCCGGAGCCTCCGGCGCCGGCGCCCGGAGGGGGCAACACCACCGTCATCGTGCCGACGATTCCGTCGCCGCCCCCGATCCCGTCACCACCACCGATCCCGTCACCACCACCGATTCCCGCACCGCCGCCGATCCCGGGCGTGGGTTAAGGAAGGCGCCAGTCGATCGGGTCGGCGCCCATCTTCTCCAGCAGCTCGTTGGCGCGGCTGAACGGCCGCGAACCGAAGAAGCCGCGCGACGCCGACAGCGGTGACGGATGCGGCGATTCAATCGCCACGCAGTCGCTGCCCTCGAGCATGGGTTTCAGCGTGGAGGCGTCGCGGCCCCACAACACCGCCACCAGCGGCTGCTCGCGGGCCACGAGCGCACGGATCGCGCATTCGGTCACCGCTTCCCAGCCCTTGCCCCTGTGGGACGCCGGAGTGCCCGGCCGCACGGTGAGCACCCTGTTCAGCAGCATCACGCCGCGTTCGGCCCACGGTGTCAGGTCGCCGGTCGACGGCGGCGGATAGCCCAGATCCTTGCCGTACTCGGTGAAGATGTTGTCCAAGCTGCGGGGCAGCGGTCGCACGTCGGGCGCCACCGAGAAGCTCAAGCCCACCGCGTGGCCGGGCGTCGGGTAGGGGTCCTGCCCGACAATGAGCACCCGCACCTGCTCGAACGGGAACGTGAAGGCGCGCAACACATTCGGGCCAGCGGGCAGGTATCCGTGCCCCGCCGCGAGCTCGGTCCGTAAGAACTCGCCCATCTGGGCGACCTGTGGGCCGACGGGTTGCAATGCGGAGGCCCAACCATCTTCGACGAGTTC
>JAJKIB010000367.1 GCA_021154745.1 Mycobacterium sp. | reverse complement strand
TCATCGATGTGATGGATGAGGCGACTCGCGATGAGTCGACCGCGATCGCGCAACGGTTGGCCGCGGTGGCGCACTTGTATGTGCGCCGCTCCACCACCGTTCTGACAGGAAGAGTGCCTGCCAGGCAATTTTGCCTAGTATGCAAGTTTTGGGCTAACCTGCTCGCATGGACACCGCGTTGGGGCTTCGGGAACGCAAGAAGCTCGGCACCCGATGGGCGCTCAGCGACGCGGCCCTGGAGTTGGCACTGGAGCGCGGGCTGGAGAACGTCACCCGCGAAGACATCGCCAACAGAGCGGGCGTATCGCTGCGGACGTTCAACAACTACTTCACGGGCAAGTACGAGGCGGTCGCGTTCCGGCAGATTGATCGCACGCGTCAGAGCCTGGCCGCATTCCGAGAGCGGCCCGCCGACGAGCCGCTGTGGTCGGCGATCACGGAGGCAATGCTCGCGCCGCTGGAAGCCGAGGGCGCCGCGGACATGCGACCGACCCACGACGAGCTGGTCGTGATCCGAGACCTGCTGTCCGCCCGGGATCTGCGTGCCGCGCTGACGCGGGACTTGTTCACCGATTGGGTCGACGCGATCGCCGAACGCACCGGGACCGACCCGGCTCGCGACATGTACCCCCGTCTCGTCGCAGCTGTCGTGCGCGCGGTCGGTGAAACGGCGATGGAGGCCTACGCCAACGCCGATCCGCCCGTGCCCTATACCGAACTCCTTCGTCGCGGCTTAGCCGATGTCGCGGCTGGATTGCCCGAAAGGTGATGCCGATGTCTGAAAACCAAGTCCCCGTTGTTATCTCAGGAGCAGGTCCCAACGGGCTGATGCTCGCCTGCGAACTCGCGCTGGCGGGCGTCCGCCCCATCGTGCTGGAGCGGCTGGCAGGACCAAGCGACGAGCCGAAGGCCAACGGCATGGTCGGTCAGGTGATTCGGCTACTCGACATGCGCGGGCTGTACCAACGGTTCACCGGTTCTGACGATCCTCCGCATCCGGTGTACCAGTGGATCTTCAGTGGTATGTCGGTGCCGTTGTTCGGCATGCCGGACAACCCGATGTACGCGCTGATGACGGGGCAGCCGCAGCTCGTCCGGCTGCTCGACGAGCGTGCTCGCGAGCTCGGCGTCGACGTCAGGTGGGGCCATGAGTTGATCGGCGTCGAATCCGGTTCAGACGCCGTGAAAATCAGCGTATCGACCCCCGATGAGACGTACGCGTTGGAGGCTGGTTACCTTGTCGGCGCCGACGGCGGACGCAGCACCGTGCGCAAGATGGCCGGCATCGACTTTCCCGGCCACACGTCGAACACCGTTGCGCGGATCGCCCACGTGCGCCTACCGGATGAAATCCGCACCCCCGACGGCGGTATCGACCTGCCTGGCGTCGGCCCGCTGACGTTCGGCCACAACCGATTAGACAGCGGTGGTCTCATCTACGCCGCCTTCGAACACGAGCGTCCGATGGTCGGCACCATTGAGTTCGACCATCATGCCGACGATGCCGAGCCGATGACCATCGACGAACTGCGCGAGAGCGCACGGCGGGTACTTGGAGTCGACCTGCCGGTCGAGCCGCCGGTCGGAGAGGGTCCACATGCGTTGCGCCGCATCGCCGGTCAGAACACCCGACAGGCGGACCGCTACCGCGCGGGAAACATCTTCCTGCTCGGCGATTCGGCGCATGTGCACTCTGCGATGGGCGGACCCGGCCTGAATCTCGGGCTACAGGACGCGATGAACCTCGGCTGGAAACTGGCCGCCGCGGTAAATGGCTGGGCGCCCGCGGATCTGCTGGACACCTATCACAACGAGCGGTATCCCGTCGGCGAACGAGTGATGATGCACTCGATGTCCCAAACCGCCCTTTTCGGTCCCGGCCCCGAGATCGCCGCGCTGCGAAACCTTTTCAAGGAGCTGCTGCAGCTGCCGAGTGTCGCCGAGCACATGGCGCACCTCCTCGCCGGCTCCGATGTCCGCTACGACGTGGGCGACGACCATCCGCTGGCGGGACGGTTGGCACCCGACTGGACCCTCGGCGGTGGGCGGCGCGTAGCCGAACTATTGCACGGTGGCCGCCCGGTACTGCTCGACCTGTCCGGTGGACGGCTTGGTGACGCCGCACGCCAATGGGCGGACCGTGTCGATGTCGTGGTGGGCACGATCGACGATGTCGATGTCTGCGGGCTGCTCATCCGTCCCGACGGTTACGTCGCTTGGGCGGCAGACACTTTCGAGCCCGCGGACGAGGACCGGTTGTACGCCGCGCTGAAGCGGTGGTTGGGTGTCAGCGTCGCAGAGCGCGGCGCAGGACGCCGGGGTGACGAGCTACCTTCGGCCCCAGCAGCAGAGCGAACAGCGTGATGGCCAGCCACGGCCGCAGATGAGGCCGGATCCGCACGATCAGCCCTGCGTCGTCGAGTTCGACCACCATCGCGTCGGTGATCGTGACACCTGCGATTCGCGCATCGCTGACCGCCACCCGGGTCGAGCCCTCACCGATGACCTCCCGCCAAACCAGGTTGGACAGCCCGCCGTAGACGGCGCCGAGCAGCACGCGTAGGTCGTCGCGGCCGCGGAACACCATGCGGCTCGACAGCGGCGACAGCAGCTCTGCATCGGGCGCCAGCGTGCTGACGATTCGGTCTACGTCGTGGGCCCGGGTCGCGTCACAGAACACCGCGACCGCATCCTTCGTTTGGGTGGTAGCCATGAAACCAACGTAACCAGCTCAATTGTGAAAAGCAATGGACTATTATCAAGACGTGCCGAAGCAGTTGTTCGCAGACATCTCATGCTCGATCGCACACACGGTCGACGTGATCGGGCAGCGGTGGACGCCGCTGATCCTGCGGGATCTGTTCGCGGGTATGACGAAGTTCGAGGACATCCGCCGCGACCTCGGCATCGCCTCCAACGTGCTGGCCGCCCGACTGGGCGATCTCGAGCGCAACGGTGTCGTCGAACGTCGTCAGTACCAGAGCACGCCTGTGCGCTACGAATATGTGCTCACCGACAAGGGTCGTGACCTGTATCCCGTGATCGCGACGCTGGTCGCGTGGGGCGACAAATGGCTGTCCGCACCCGACGGACCACCGGCGCTGACCGTGCACACCGAGTGCGGCCACGTCACGTCCGCGAAGACGGTGTGCGCCGAATGCGGTGGGGAGCTCCACGCTGCCAACGTCGTTGCGGCGCCGGGGCCTGGAGCGAAGCGGGGGCCGGGTACCGCCCTCATAGGCGACTACATCGTCGGCGCTAAGCCAGTGTCGCCCTGATACCCACTGTGACGTAGGGCAGAGCCAGGCCGTTGGTGTTGGCCAGCGCGGGATGGGTGGCCAACAGATCGCGGACCTGATCCAGGGTGCGGGTGCGGACCTTCTCCGGCGAGGTGATGCAGTAACTGCGCGACGCGACAAGGTCGATAAGTGCTTGCGGCGTCAGGTAACTCGTCCACTCGACGTGACGACGCTCCACATTTGTGAACGCCTCGGGCAGCGTCACCTTGTGGCTCAGCGGGTCGTCCTCGTGACCGATGATGCGGCCCAGATCCTTGACCCAGCCCAGCCGTTCGTCGCGAGTGTTCCACACCAGGCCGAGCCGACCTCCAGGTCGCAGCACGCGCGCTATCTCCTTGGCGGCGAGCTCGGGGTCGAACCAGTGCCACGCCTGGGCCACCAGCACCGCGTCGACGCTGTCGTCGGGCAGCGGGATCTCTTCGGCGGTGCCCAGCAGTGCAGGCGTGTCGGGCAGCGAGTTGCTCAGCAGCTCAAGCATTTCCGGGATCGGGTCGACGGCGACGACACCCAGTCCGCGTTCGACGAGCCGAGTGGTCAACTTGCCGGTGCCCGCGCCGAGGTCGAGCACGTCGGTGGCGTCCGGCGGCAGCAACCAGTCGATCGCTTCGGGCGGATAGGACGGTCGGCCCCGCTCGTATGCCGCGGCTTCGGCGCCGAACGACAGTGAGCGCTGCGGGCTGGACCGGGTCACTTCGAAGCCAACTCCAACGTCTCTCGGATGAGCTTGCCGACCGCCTCTGTCTCGAGCAGGAACGCGTCGTGCCCGCAGCTGGAGTCGACGATGTTCAACCCGGTACAACCCGGAAGCAGCTCGGCCAATTCCTCCTGCAGCCGCAACGGGTACAACCGGTCCGACGTGATGCCACCGACGACCACCGGGACGGGGCAGCCGCGCAGCGCCTGCTCGACGCCGCCGCGGCCGCGTCCCACGTCATGACTGGAAAGCGACTCGGTCAGTGCGACATACGTGCCGGCATCGAAGCGGGTCAGCAATTTGCGGCCCTGATGCTCCAGATAGCTCTGCACCGCGTAGCGCCCACCCGTTCCCGGGTCCTCGTCGCCCTGGGGATCGTTCGCGAACCGAGTGTCCAGCTCGACTTCGCCCCGATACGTCAGGTGCGCGAAGCGCCGCGCGATCTCCATGCCGAGGTCCGGCGTACGACCGGTGCCGTAGTAGTCGCCGTTGCACCAGTTCGGGTCGGACTTGATCGCCGCGATCTGGGTGCTCTGGGTGCCGATCTGATCGGCGGTGGCGCGTGCCCCGACCGCCAACACGAGCGCCGAGCGCACCGCGTCGGGGTGGCTGACGATCCACTCCAGCGCCCTGGCGCCGCCCATCGAGCCGCCGACCACCGCGGCGACCTCTGTGATGCCCAGCGCGGCCAGTGCGGCAACGTCGGCCTCGACCTGGTCACGCACGGATACCAGCGGAAACCTTGAGCCCCAGGGCTTTCCGTCCGGTGCAGGCGAACTGGGACCCGTCGACCCGCGAAAGCCACCCAGCACGTTGGTGGCGACCGCACACCAGCGGTCGGTGTCGATCGGCGCGCCGGGTCCGGCGACGCCTTCCCACCAGCCTTCTGTCTCGTCACCTGGACCGGTCGGGCCGGTGACGTGGGAGTCGCCGGTGAGCGCATGCAGAACGACGACGACGTTGTCGCGGTTGGGCGACAGCTCACCCCAGCGCTGCACGGCGATCGTCACGTCGTCGATGACGGCGCCGTTCTCCAGTGTCAGTGAGCCGATGTCGATCAGGCCGACTTCACCCTCGGCCGGCAACGTTGAGGTAGCCATATCGAAGACTGTCATCAGAACGCCGCCGCCGTGTAAGGATCCGTCGCCCCGGACGCCGTGAACGGCTTCGCCGCGGCGAACCCTTGCTCCAGGTCGGCCAGGATGTCGTCGATTCCCTCGATGCCGACCGCGAGCCGCACCAGCCCGGGGGTCACACCGGTGGCCAGCTGCTCTTCGGGAGTGAGCTGGGCATGCGTCGTCGACGCCGGATGGATCACCAACGACCGCACGTCACCGATATTCGCGACATGGCTGTGCAGCGTCAACGCGTTGACGAACGCCTTACCCGCGTCGACGCCTCCGGCCAGCTCGAACGCCAGCACCGCACCGGTGCCCTTGGGTGCCAGCTTGCGTCCCAGCTCGTACCACGGTGAGGTGGGCAGCCCGGCATAGTTCACCGAGACGACATCCTCGTGCCCCGCCAGGTACTGAGCGACGCGTTCCGCATTCGCCACATGACGCTCAACGCGCAGGCTCAGCGTCTCTAATCCCTGTGCCACCAGGAATGCGTTGAACGGCGCGGCCGCCGAGCCGAGGTCGCGGAGCAGCTGCACGCGGGCCTTGAGCGCGAACGCCGGCGGGCCGAGTTCGGCGAACACCACACCGTGGTAGCTGGGATCCGGCGTGGTGAACCCGGGAAACTTGCCGTTGGTCCAGTCGAAGGTGCCGCCGTCGACGATCACGCCGGCGATCGCCGCGCCGTGTCCGCCCAGATACTTCGTGGCGGAGTGCACGACGATGTCGGCGCCATGGGCCAGTGGCTGGATCAGGTACGGGGTGGCGACGGTGTTGTCGACGATCAACGGCACGCCGGCGTCGTGCGCGACGGCCGCGATGTTCGGGATGTCGAGGATGTCGTTCTGCGGGTTCGAGATCGTCTCCCCGAAGAAGGCCTTCGTGTTCGGCCGCACCGCAGCCCGCCACGAATCCAGATCATCGGGGTCCTCGACGAAGCTGACCTCGATGCCGATCTTGGGCAGCGTGTAGTGGAACAGGTTGTAGGTGCCGCCGTAGAGCCGCGGACTGGACACGATGTGGTCGCCTGCGTTGGCGAGGTTGAGGATCGCGAAGTGCTCGGCGGCCTGACCGGACGCCAGGAACAGCGCCGCGACGCCGCCTTCGAGCGCGGCGATGCGCTGCTCGACGACGTCCTGCGTCGGGTTCATGATCCGCGTGTAGATGTTGCCGGGCTCAGCGAGGCCGAACAACGCGGCGGCGTGCTCAGTGCTGTTGAAAGTGTAGGACGTGGTCTGGTAGATCGGCAGCGCCCGCGCGTTGGTGGCGATGTCCGGCGTCTGGCCGGCGTGGACCTGTTTGGTCTCGAACGACCACCTGGCGGAGCGAGGCTCGTCCGAGCGACCATCGGGCCGAGGCGGGTCGTTCAGTTCATTCGTGGTGCTCATGGGTGGTTCTCCCGTTGTGATGGGCCTGGTGGGCTCGGGTCGACGCATTTAGCGACAACTGCGCACGCCGGACCTCCGCCTGTCTTCTCTGGGGGCCCGTCACGACGGACCCGCGCTTGCCGGTAGCCGGTGGCGGCTACTCAACCTGGTCATCACCCGGGGCACCCCACCGCGGTTGGAGGGTTGCCGGCCAGCAAGCCGGGGCTTGACGCTGGCACTCATGACCGAATCGAAGCGTATCTCAAGGGGCTGACTGGGTGCCAGCCGGTGTTTGTTCTTCATCGGTCGCTCCCATCGTTGCCACGGCAGCCGGCCCAGACGTCGGGAAGAATTCCCCCTAATCCGTCGCGCAGAAGCTACTGGTCAGTAAGCAAAGCTGACCCTTCGCCGGCCAGTGGGTACTTGTAGTGTGGCCCGCGAATGCAGCGCAGCGAGCGACAACCGCGGAGCCGCTTGAGAATCTGACCGAGACTGATGCCGGGAGAACACCACATGAGCGCCGAGCAGCCGACCATCATCTACACCCTGACCGACGAGGCGCCGCTGCTTGCGACGTACGCCTTTCTGCCGATCATTCGCGCCTTCGCCGAGCCGGTGGGCATCGAGATCAAGAGCAGCGACATTTCCGTGGCGGCACGCATCCTGGCGGAGTTCTCCGACCACCTGACCGAAGAGCAGCGCGTACCGGACAACCTGGCCGAACTGGGCAGGCTGACGCAGTTGCCGGATACCAACATCATCAAGCTGCCGAACGTCAGCGCTTCGGTCCCACAGCTGCTCGCCGCCATCAAGGAGCTTCAGGGCAAGGGCTACAACCTGCCTGACTATCCAGGGGATCCGAAGACCGACGAGGAAAAGGCCATCAAGGAGCGGTACTCCAAAATCCTGGGTAGCGCGGTGAATCCGGTTCTGCGCGAGGGCAACTCGGACCGCCGCGCCCCCAAGGCGGTCAAGGAGTACGCGCGCAAGCACCCGCACAGCATGGGCGAGTGGTCGATGGCTTCGCGCACCCATGTGGCGACCATGAAGAACGGCGACTTCTATCACGGCGAGAAGTCGCTGACCCTGGACCGGGCGCGCAAAGTCAAGATGGTGCTGGAGACCAAGCGCGGCGAAACGCTCGTGCTCAAGCCGGAGGTGGCGCTGGACGAGGGCGACATCATCGACAGCATGTTCATGAGCAAGAAGGCCTTGTGCGACTTCTATGAAGCTCAGATGCAGGACGCGTACGAGACCGGCGTGATGTTCTCGCTGCACGTCAAGGCGACGATGATGAAGGTCAGCCACCCCATCGTCTTCGGCCACGCGGTGAAGACCTTCTACAAGGACGCCTTCGCCAAGCACAAAGAGCTGTTCGACGAACTCGGTGTCAACGTCAACAACGGCTTGTCCGATCTGTACAGCAAGATCGAGTCGCTGCCGGCCACACAGCACGAAGAGATCATTCGAGACCTGCACGCCTGCCACGAACACCGGCCCGAACTGGCCATGGTGGACTCGGCGAGGGGCATCACGAATTTCCATTCGCCCAGTGACGTGATCGTGGATGCCTCGATGCCTGCGATGATCCGCGCCGGCGGCAAGATGTACGGCGCCGACGGAAAACTCAAGGACACCAAGGCCGTCAACCCAGAGTCCACCTTCTCCCGCATCTATCAGGAGATCATCAACTGGTGTAAGACCCACGGCCAGTTCGACCCGACGACCATGGGCACCGTCCCGAACGTCGGCCTGATGGCGCAGCAGGCCGAAGAGTACGGGTCGCACGACAAGACGTTCGAGATTCCCGAGGACGGCGTGGCCAACATCGTCGACATCGACACCGACGAGGTGCTGCTGACGCAGAACGTGGAAACCGGCGACATCTGGCGCATGCCGGTCGTCAAGGACGCCCCGATCCGGGACTGGGTGAAGTTGGCCGTCAACCGCGCTCGTGCCTCCGGCATGACGGTGGTGTTCTGGCTGGATACCGAACGGCCGCACGAGTACGAGTTGAGGAAGAAGGTCAAGGCCTACCTGAAGGACCACGACACCGAGGGCCTCCACATCCAGATCATGCCGCAGGTGTGGGCCATGCGGTACACGCTGGAGCGGGTGGTTCGCGGACAGGACACCATCGCCGCGACCGGCAACATCCTGCGTGACTACCTCACCGACCTGTTTCCCATCCTCGAGCTGGGCACCAGCGCGAAGATGCTGTCCGTCGTGCCGCTGATGGCAGGCGGCGGAATGTACGAAACAGGCGCGGGCGGTTCGGCGCCCAAGCACGTCAAGCAGCTGGTGGAGGAGAACCACCTGCGCTGGGATTCGCTCGGCGAGTTCCTCGCGTTGGGCGCCAGCTTCGAAGACTTGGGCAACAAGACCGGCAACAAGCGCGCCACGCTGCTGGCTACGACGCTGGATGCCGCGATCGGCAAGCTGCTGGAGAACAACAAGGGCCCGTCGCGCAAGACCGGCGAACTGGACAATCGTGGCAGCCAGTTCTACCTCGCCATGTACTGGGCGCAGGAACTCGCCGCACAGAGTGAGGACCCGGAACTGGCCGAACGCTTCGCCGCACTGGCCGACGAGTTGACCAAGAACGAAGACGCCATCGTGGCCGAACTTTCAGAGGCGCAAGGCAATTCGGTGGACATCGGCGGCTACTACTACCCGGACCGCGAGAAGACCACATCGGTGATGCGGCCGAGCAAAACGCTCAACGCGGCACTGGCGGCCGCGCAAGGCTGAGGCCGTGTCGCGCCGAGCTGATCGGCGCATAGCTACTGGTCAGTAGCGAAAGCTGACCCTTCGCACGCCCGATGCTGCTTGTAGTCTGGCCGCGAGACACATTCAGCGGGTAGGAGGAATCGGACTCCGATGTCCAAGATCAAGGTCGAAGGAACGGTAGTAGAGCTCGATGGCGACGAGATGACTCGCATCATCTGGAAGCTTATCAAGGAAACGCTGATCAACCCGTACCTCGACGTGAACTTGGACTACTACGACCTCGGCATCGAGCATCGCGACGCCACCGACGATCAGGTCACCGTCGACGCCGCCGAGGCCATCAAGCATCACGGCGTCGGCGTCAAGTGCGCGACGATCACCCCCGACGAGGCCCGCGTCAAGGAGTTCAATCTCAAGAAGATGTGGCTGTCGCCGAACGGCACGATCCGAAACATCTTGGGTGGCACCATTTTCCGCGCGCCGATCGTCATCAAGAACGTGCCGCGACTGGTTCCGGGTTGGACCAAGCCGATCATCATCGGCCGTCACGCGTTCGGGGACCAGTACCGCGCCGAGAATTTCAAGGTCGACAAGCCAGGCACGTTCACCGTGACTTTCACTCCGGATGACGGCAGCGAGCCGATCGTGCACGACGTCGTCAAGATCCCGGAGGGCGGCGGCGTCGTGATGGGGATGTACAACTTCAAGAAATCGATCCAGGACTTCGCCCGCTCGTCGTTCAATTATGGCCTGCAGCAGAAGTTTCCGGTGTATCTGTCGACGAAGAACACCATCCTCAAGGGCTACGACGGCATGTTCAAGGATGAATTCCAGCGCATCTTCGACGAGGAGTACAAGGAAGAGTTCGACGCCAACGGGCTCACCTACGAGCACCGGCTGATCGACGACATGGTCGCGTCCTGCCTGAAGTGGGAGGGCGGCTATGTGTGGGCGTGCAAGAACTACGACGGCGACGTCCAGTCGGACACTGTCGCACAGGGTTACGGCTCACTGGGCCTGATGACGTCGGTGCTGATGACGCCGGACGGCAAGACCGTCGAGGCCGAGGCCGCGCATGGCACCGTCACCCGCCACTACCGCCAGCACCAACAGGGCAAGCCCACGTCGACCAACCCGATCGCCTCGATCTTCGCGTGGACTCGCGGCCTCGAGCAT
>JAJKIB010000366.1 GCA_021154745.1 Mycobacterium sp. | reverse complement strand
GCGGCCTTCCAGATGATGGGGCTGTGCCAGATCCTGCGTGACGGCGTCATTCCGCCCAACCGCAGCCTGGATTGTGTCGACGACGAGCTCGCCAGCGCTGCGCACCTGGTCTGGCTGCGCGACACCCTGCGGCTGGGGGACAAGTTCCCGCTGAAGGCGGGTCTGGTCACCAGCCTAGGGTTCGGTCACGTGTCGGGTCTGGTGGCGCTGGTGCATCCGCAGGCGTTCCTGGCCTCGTTGGATGCCGAGCAGCGGCAGGCCTACAAGGAGCGCTTCGAGGCGCGGGTGCTGGCCGGTCAGCACAGGCTCGCGTCTGCGATCGCCGGTGGGCCTGCGCTGTATGAAAAGCCCGCCGATCGCCGGTTCAACCATGACGCGCCGGAGAAGCGGCAGGAGGCCGAGATGCTGCTCGACCCGGCGTCGCGGCTCGGCGATGACGACGTGTATGTGCGCTGAGGGCGGACGTGAGGAGCACCAACCCATTAGGCGCAGTGCGCTACCGTTCAGCCCATGGCGGTAGTCGGGGTGGGGATCGACCTGGTCTCCATTCCCGACTTCGCCGCGCAGGTCGACCAGCCGGGCACGGTGTTCGCCGAGACGTTCACCCCAGGTGAGCGCCGCGATGCCGCCGACAAGAGCTCGTCTGCGGCGCGGCACCTTGCCGCGCGGTGGGCTGCCAAAGAGGCTGTCATCAAGGCGTGGTCGGGCTCCCGGTTCTCCAAGCGGCCGGTGCTGCCGGAGGGCATTCACCGGGATATCGAGGTGATCACCGACATGTGGGGCCGGCCGAAGGTTCGGCTGACCGGTGCTATTGCCGAGCACCTCAAGAACGTGACGATCCACTTGTCGTTGACCCACGAGGCCGACACCGCTGCGGCCGTCGCCATCCTCGAGGAGCGCTAACCCCCGCGAGCGTGCGTGTCTGCGGCCGACACGCCGCGAAAATGCCCGAGTTTGCGCACGCTCGCGCCAAAGGTGACCCGCTAGTCTCGGCTCCATGACTGATCTCGTGGAGCGGGTGCATGAGGTGCTGCCATCGGTGCGGCGCGACCTGGAAGCCCTGGTGCGCATCGAATCCGTGTGGGCGGACCCCAACCGCAGGACCGAAGTACAGCGCAGCGCCGAATCGGTGGCAAAGCTGTTGTCCCAAGCCGGCTTTGACGACGTGCAGATCGTCAGCGAAGGCGGCGCCCCTGCCGTCATCGCCCGGCACCCCGCCCCGCCCGGCGCCCCGACGGTACTGCTGTACGCCCATCACGACGTACAGCCCGAAGGCGAGCACGGTCAGTGGCAGTCGCCGCCGTTCGAGCCGACCGAGCGCGACGGCCGGCTGTACGGTCGCGGCAGTGCCGACGACAAGGCAGGGATCGCAACGCATTTGGCGGCGTTCCGGGCTCATGGCGGTGCGCCGCCCGTCGGCGTGACGGTGTTCGTCGAAGGGGAGGAGGAGTCGGGTTCACCGTCGCTGTCCCGGTTGCTCGACGCCCATTACGACCTGCTGGCGTCAGACGTGATCGTCATCGCCGACTCCGACAACTGGAGCACCGACGTGCCCTCGTTGACCGTGTCGCTACGCGGGCTTGCGGACTGCATCGTTGAGGTCGCGACGCTCGATCACGGCCTGCACTCCGGGCTCTGGGGCGGCGTGGCGCCGGACGCGTTGAGCGCGCTGGTCCGAATGCTCGCCAGCCTGCACGACGACGACGGCAATGTCGCGGTCGCCGGGCTCTATGAGGGGACGGCCGCTGACGTCGACTACTCGCCGGAGCGGGTGCGCGAGGAGGCAGGCCTGCTGGACGGCGTTTCGGAGATCGGCTCGGGATCTGTGCCGCAACGACTTTGGGCCAAACCGGCGATCACGGTCATCGGCATCGACACCACGTCGATCGACAAGTCGTCGAATACGTTGATCCCGCGCGCGCGGGCGAAGGTCAGCATGCGGGTCGCACCGGGCGGCGACGCGCGGGAGCATCTCGCCGCGCTGACACGCCATCTCGAAGCGCATGCGCCGTGGGGCGCACAGGTGACCGTCACGCCCGGCGACCTCGGCCGGCCGTACGTCATCGACGCCAGTGGGCCGGTCTACGACGCCGCCCGCGCCGCGTTTCGCCAGGCGTGGGGCAACGAGCCCGTCGACACCGGTGTGGGTGGCTCGATTCCGTTCATCGCCGAGTTCGCGGCGGCTTTCCCGTCGGCGAAGATCTTGGTCACCGGTGTGGAAGACCCTGCGACACAAGCCCACAGCATCAACGAGAGCCTGCACCTTGGCGTGCTGGAACGGGCGGCCACCGCCGAGGCGCTGCTGCTACAGAACCTGGGCTCAAACGGACAAGTCGCGCCGTAGCTTGGCGACGACTGAACACGCTCGGCCGCTGCGACGCCGTTGTCCGGGATCAGGCGTCGCGTAGTGCGGTCGTACGACTGGCGTCCGGCTCAACCTGCCGGGAAGTCTGGAGTCCTTCACCGGGCTTCTTTTGCCGGATAGCATCCCTCACGTGGTGGAGGACGAGTCAGCCGAGGAAAAGCTAATCGGTCAGATCCTATTGGGCGGTGTAGGCGTGTTGCTGCTCGCGGCCGGAGTGTGGGCCTATTTCGGCGGACAAAACGACAAGATCGCGGGAGGTTTTTTCGTTCTGGTGGGTCTGGTGTTGGTCGTTCTCGCTGCGTTCTACTCGCAGGTCGATGGGCTCGTTGACCTCGGCCTTCTCAAGATCCCTATGGTCAAGGCACGCCGTGCCGAGAAGCAGATCGAACAGGGACAGGTCGTCGCCGGAAACAACCTGGAAGGGGCAAAGAAGGCACTGGAAGAGGCGTTGTCTCGGTACAACGTTTCTCAGTTCGGTACTCCCACCATCACACAAGAGCCGGCCCCGCCTGACACAGAAGGCACCCTCAAAGCGGACGCAGAGTCCAGCGATACGATCGCGGATCGCGGTCCACGCCTGGGACGCAACGTGCTGCTTGTTGAGGATGCAGTCATCACGCTGGCGACGCTCACGCCCCATCAACAAGCTTTAGTTGACACCGAGGTCGCTCGGATGAGCCGTCCTGAGTTCCGAACCCATTTGGACCTTCGCGCCACCAGACCCGGCGATGCCGGACGGTCATACCGCATGCACAGAGTGCCCGAGTCCGATATCAGGCTGTGGTATCGGCAGAAGAGCGCGTCCGAACCGCACACACTGTATGTGATTGTCATCGAAAATACGGGACAGGACCGCTAGGTCCTGCCTTGACCCTACGACCCGGCCTCTGCGGCGAGGATCTTCTGAATACGTGTCGCCGTATGTGACGCCTTGACGTTGTACTGCGCCTCGGCGATCTTGCCCTTCTCGTCGACGACGAACGTCGAACGGATCACGCCGACAACGGTTTTGCCGTACATCGTCTTCTCGCCGTAGGCGCCCCATGCGGTGAGCACCGCGCGGTCCGGATCGGACAGCAGCGGAAACGTCAGCTTCTGATCGTCGCGAAACTTCGCGAGCTTGGCCGGCTTGTCGGGGGAGATGCCGATGACGTCGAGCCCGGCGCCCTTGAGCTCGCTCAGGCTGTCCCTGAAGTCACAGGCCTGCTTGGTGCATCCCGGTGTCGCGGCGGCGGGGTAGAAGTACACGATGACCCTGCGCCCCTTGTAATCCGACAGCTTGACGGTGTTGCCGTCGGCATCGGGCAGGCTGAACGCGGGGGCTTTGTCGCCCACCTCGAGTCGCGGGGTCTGCGGCATGCGGAAACGTCCCTTCTTCGACCGGTGCACTCCGACGAGCGCGGGCTCAACTAGGGTAGTTCGGCAAGGTAGCGCTCATGGAGGGGCTTGGAGGCAAAGTGGCGGATCGCGATCCCGACACCATCAAGCAGGACATCGATCAGGCTCGTGACCAGTTGGCGTCGACCGTGGACTCGCTCGCCGAGCGTGCCAACCCGCAGCGAATCGCCGACGACATCAAATCGGGCGTGGTGCGGTTCGTGAAGAAGCCTGCGGTTGCCATCTCGCTGGCCGGCGTTGGCACCCTCGTTGTTGTGCTGGCGGTCCGCCGCATCCGGCGCCGTTGACGGGTCCGGGTCAGCGGCGACGCGCGGCGCGGAACCAATCGGCGAGCGAGAAGCTTGGGGGATTGGCGACTCGGCCAAGGCGATTGCAGGTGTACACCATGATGGGTCGTTGCGCAGTTACGTCGTCAGCTGAGCTCGCGCCGGACGCACCCGCGGTGAGCGATGCGTTTATCGTGGACATCAGCTAAGACCTCGTTCCGTAGCGCGCATGGCCTCAACGAGCCATGTAATTCACTTCAGCTAACCAAAGACTAACACTGTCATACCGCTCAAACAGCGTAAATCCTTGTGAAGTGATGGGTCCGTTACCAACCCTGATAACTAATGCTTTCGCACCATAAGTCCGCCTATGTGAGTCATAGCACATCTCCTCAACCGGGAGCTGTGATTCAATCAAATTTATCGTTTACGTTAAGGGCTACTGCGCGAGTGTTGCCCGGGCAAGGGGCGGGGGTGGTTGCCTGGAAGGCAGCGCCGGGGCTGCGTCACGAGCCCGACGATGGTGTCAGGCATGTCCCCCGCTGGCAGCAAGGCCGGGGTCACGGCGCGCGCCTGGCCGAAGTTGATGCGATGATGCCGGCGTGATCGATGACGCCAACACGGCGCAGGCAAGGGAGCTACTGCAAACACTGCACGCCCATGTCGACGAAATCTCGAAGAAGGTCGAATCCGCCGAGAGGCGCACGCGGCGTGCGCAAGGTCACGCTGCTTTGGTTGCCCGGCGGCGTGTAGCCAGCCTGCGTCACGAACTCTATGAAGCGCACCGGCTGATCGACGGGTTACACCGACGCTTCCCGGACGCGCGATCCCGGCGAGTAACCGGGCCGCGTACGGAATTTTCACGCTGAGTGCGCCGTCAGGGTTTCGAACCCCGGACCCGCTGATTAAGAGTCAGCTGCTCTACCAACTGAGCTAACGGCGCTGCGTGTGCGACAATAACAGGCCTCGCGGCGCAGGGTGAAATTCGACCGCTCGCCGCCGCAGGGAGCGACGTCGCGGTTGCGCCCCTAGCTAAATTTGCCCTTAGACTATTGCCAAGAATGCTCAGTCCTTGAGTCCTTGTTGCGAAGTGGAGCAAAGAATGTGGCAGGTCCAGACGGTGGCCCGTCCGCGTTGTACGCGCGCCTGGCTGGTAGCCGCGGCACTGATTCCCGCCGTGGTGCTCGGGCTGGACGCCTGCAGCAGCAAGCCCGCGCCGCCGCAGTCTCGGGTCATCACCGATAAGGGCACGCCGTACGGGGACCTGCTGGTGCCCAAGCTCACTGCGTCCGTCAAGGACGGTGCCGTCGGCGTGAGCGTCGAATCGCCCGTCACGGTTAGCGCCGAGGACGGCGTGCTGGGCGCGATCACGATGGTCAACGAGGACGGCGAGCCGGTTGCCGGCCAACTCAGTCCCGACGGGCTGACCTGGACGACGGTCGACCCGCTCGGCTACAACAAGCGCTACACCCTGACCGCGCAGTCGCTCGGCCTCGGTGGGGCCACCAGCCAGCAGATGACGTTCCAGACGCATTCGCCGGAAAACCTGACCATGGCCTATGTGTTGCCCAACGAGGGCGAGGTCGTGGGCGTCGGCCAACCGGTCGCGGTCCAGTTCGACGAGAACATCCCGAACCGGCTGGCGGCCCAGAAAGCCATCAAGGTCACCACCAACCCGCCGGTGGAGGGTGCCTTCTACTGGCTTAACAACCGTGAAGTGCGTTGGCGCCCAGCGCAATACTGGGAGCCCGGCACGACGGTGGACGTACAGGTGAACACCTACGGCGTCGACCTCGGTGACGGGTTGTTCGGCCAGGAGAACGTCACCACTCGCTTCATCATCGGCGATGAGCTGATCGCAACCGCCGACGACAACACCAAGATCGTCACCGTCCGGCGCAACGGCGAGGTCATCAAGACCATGCCGACTTCAATGGGCAAGAACAGCACACCGACCAACAACGGCGTTTACCTCGTCGGGAACCGGTTCAGCCACATCGTCATGGATTCCTCGACATACGGGGTACCGGTCAACTCGCCGAACGGCTATCGCACCGACGTGGATTGGGCGACGCAGATCAGCTACAGCGGCATCTTCGTGCACTCGGCGCCGTGGTCCGTCGGCAGCCAGGGATACACGAACACCAGCCACGGCTGCCTCAACGTCAGCCCGAGCAATGCCGTCTGGTTCTACGACAACACCAAACGTGGCGACATCGTCGAGGTGATCAACACCGTGGGATCGACGCTGCCGGGCACCGACGGGCTCGGCGACTGGAACATTCCGTGGGAGCAATGGAAAGCGGGCAACGCCAACATCTAACGCGGGCTGCGTGACACTGATTGCGCTCGAAGAGCACTACGCCTGGGACCCGGCCAGCGCCGACAACGTCGTCGCAACGTGGTTGCGATCCAACAACACGACCGCCTATGACCGCGGGCCGTTGCGGTTGGAGCAGATGGACGCCGCCGGCATCGACTTTCAGATCCTGTCGCTCTTCGACCCGGGGGTGCAGGAAGACGACGATGTTGCCCGCGTGGTCGACTACGCGCGTCGCGCCAACGACGATCTCGCCGAGTCGGTGCGCGAAAGCCCTGACCGCTTCGGCGCTTTCGCGACGCTGGCCACGCAGGATCCGGACGCGGCCGCCGATGAACTTCAGCGCACCGTCACCGATCTCGGTTTCGCCGGTGCACTGATCAACGGCCGCACCCATGACCGTTATCTGGACGACTCCGCGTATGAAGAACTGTTCGAGCGGGCCGAGACGCTGGGTGTGCCGATCTACCTGCATCCGACGACCCCGCATCCGGCGGTGATGGATGCGTGGTTCGCGCCGTATGTAGAGGACGGCCTGCATCTTGCGTCGTGGGGGTTTGCGGTCGAAGCGGGCACCCATGCCTTGCGGCTGATCTACTCGGGACTCTTCGACCGTCACCCGCGTCTGCAGATGATCCTGGGCCATCTCGGGGAGATGCTGCCGTTCTCGGCGTTCCGGACCGACAGGTACTACGGGCTCGGCGGTGACGGCGGCGGTCGCAGGCTGCAGAAGCTGCCGTCGGAGTAGCTGCGCAACAACTTCTACGTGACGACGAGCGGCAACTTCTCGGGCCCGGCCTTCGGCTGAACGCTGGAGGTGATGCGCGCCGACCGCGTGATGTTCTCGGTGGACTACCCGATGGACGACAACAAGGACGGTGCGGAGTTCATCGCGTCGTATCCAATGGACGAGGCGACGCGCCGGCAGGTCTCATACCGCAATGCGGCACGGCTCTTCGGGGACAAGATTCCTGCACGGCTGCGTGAGGCCGATTAGCTCGTCGAAGACAAGGAGCCCCGGCCCACGGCCGAGGCTCCCTCGTACATCGGGTGGCTGACGGGACTCGAACCCGCGACATCCAGGATCACAACCTGGTGCTCTACCAACTGAACTACAGCCACCATTGCCGCGGCCATCAGGCACGTGCGGCGTCGTCGATATTAGCCGCTGTGGCGCTCCGCAGCCGAATCGATTACCTCCGAGTCGCTGTTCGGAGATCCGAGTTGGGCGGCGATCTCCGCGATTTCGCTGGTGGACGGCCCCGGTGGCGCCACGAACGCGGTGCGCCTGTAATAGCGCAGTTCACGGATCGACTCGTGGATGTCGGCCAGCGCACGGTGTGCCAGCCCTTTCTCGGGCTGGCCGAAGTAGATGCGCGGGTACCACCGCCGGCACAACTCCTTGATGGAGCTGACGTCGATCATCCGGTAGTGCAGGAAGTTGTCGAGTTTGGCCATGTCACGGGCGATAAAGCCACGGTCGGTGGCGATCGAGTTGCCGGCCAGTGGGGCAGTCTTGGCCTGCTTGACGTGGGTGCGGATGTAGTCGAGCACCAGCTCCTCGGCCGCGGCGAGGTCGACGGTCGACGCGCGCACCTCCTCGATCAGGCCCGAGCGGGTGTGCATGTCGGTGACCACCGGAATCATCGCCGACAACGCCGCGTCGTCGGTGTGGATGACCACGTCAATCCCGTCGCCGAGGATGTTGAGGTCGGCGTCGGTGACCAGCACGGCGATCTCGATGAGCCGGTCGGTCTTGAGGTCAAGGCCGGTCATCTCACAGTCGATCCACACCAGTTCGTCACGCACAGGCCTCACAGTAAGCCGTCGGCCGACAACCAGCCGCCAACACCCACCCGGCGGGGCGGCCCCAGTAATGTTTCGAGCCATGACCACTGAGTCGACCGCCACCCCCGCCCAGCAGATCGCCGCAGGTTATGCCACCCAAGGCCCCGCGCTGGAATTGGGCACCGTCGTCGTCGACGGGGTTTGTGACCCGACCGCGCAGGTGCGTATCCCGCTGGCCACCGTCAACCGCCACGGCCTCGTCGCCGGCGCCACAGGCACCGGCAAGACCAAATCACTGCAGGTGATCGCCGAACAGCTGTCCGCGGCCGGTGTTCCGGTGTTGATGGCCGACGTCAAGGGCGACCTGTCCGGGCTCTCGCGCCCCGGTGACGCGGGTGAGAAGACCCAGCAGCGGGCCAAGGACACCGGCGACGACTGGACGCCGACGGCCTTCCCGGTGGAGTTCCTGTCGCTGGGCACGTCCGGGATCGGGGTGCCGGTGCGGGCGACGATATCCAGCTTCGGGCCGATTCTGCTGTCAAAAGTGCTGGGGCTCAACCCGACTCAGGAGTCGACCCTCGGGCTGATCTTCCACTGGGCCGACCAGAAGGGCCTCTCCCTGCTCGACCTCAAGGATCTGCGGGCGGTCATCCAGTACCTCACCGGCGACGAAGGCAGGGTCGAGCTGAAAGCCCTTGGCGCAGTGTCGCCGACGACCGCGGGGGTGATCCTGCGCGCGCTGGTCAATCTCGAGGCCGAGGGGGCAGACACCTTCTTCGGTGAGCCCGAGCTGGAACCCAAGGACCTGCTGCGCACCGACGCACAGGGCCGCGGCGTCATCAGCCTGCTCGAACTGGGCAACCAAGCCGCGCGTCCGGTGATGTTCTCGACGTTTTTGATGTGGGTGCTCGCCGACCTGTTCACCACGCTGCCCGAGGTCGGCGACGTCGACAAGCCGAAGCTGGTGTTCTTCTTCGACGAGGCCCATCTGCTGTTCACCGATGCGTCGAAGGCATTCCTGGAGCAGGTCGAGCAGACGGTGAAGCTGATCCGCTCGAAGGGCGTTGGCGTGTTCTTCTGCACGCAGCTGCCGACCGATGTGCCCAACGACGTGCTCTCGCAGCTGGGCGCGCGCATTCAGCATGCCCTGCGCGCGTTCACTCCCGACGATCAGAAGGCGCTCGCGAAAACTGTCCGCACATATCCGAAAACCGATGTCTACGAACTGGAGTCGGCGTTGACGTCTCTGGGCATCGGCGAGGCGATCGTCACCGTGCTGTCGGAGAAGGGCGCGCCGACGCCGGTGGCGTGGACGCGGATGCGCGCCCCGAGATCGCTGATGGACACCATCGGTCCCGACGCGATCGCCGCCGCGGCCAAGGCGTCGCCGTTGCAGGCCGAGTACGGCCAGACCGTCGACCGCGAGTCGGCGTACGAACGCCTCAACGCGCGGTTGGCGCCGCCGCCCGAAAGCGCGCCCCTGCCACCGCCGGTCGAGGCGCCGGCGGGTCTGCCGCCCGCCGAGGGTGAGGTGAAGTCGCGGAATGCCGCCGAGCCCAGCATGTTCGAGAAGGTGGTGGAGAGCCCGGCGTTCAAGAGTGCGATGCGCTCGGCGGGCACCGTCCTCGGCCGCGAGATCACCCGCAGCATCTTCGGCACGGGCCGTCGGCGACGCCGCTGACGTTGGCCGATTCTGCGCACAGATCGCGATTTTGCGCGGATTCGCGATCTGCCCGCAGTCTCGCGGAATCGGCTAGCCGCCGCCGAGCTTCTTGTAGACCGCGCCGACGATCGGCGTCACGATCGCCCGCGGTGTGTAGCCCGAAGCCACCGACATTGCCTTCGATGTGACACCCGGGACGACGCGCATCTTGTTGCGCTCCAAGCCATCCAGCGACAGCTTGGCGGTGTACTCGGTCGAGATCCACAGGAAGTCAGGGATCAGCTTCTCGACGAGCGACTGCTCATGCGCGTCCGGCAGGGTTTCGCGCACCGGACCGGGGGCCAGCAGCGTGACGTGTACGCCCGCGCGCTTGAGCTCGCCGCGTAGCGACTCGCTGAACGTGTTGACGAATGCCTTGGTCGCGG
>JAJKIB010000365.1 GCA_021154745.1 Mycobacterium sp. | reverse complement strand
CGATGCCAGTGAGCTGGCGAAAATCGTTCCGCCCGAAGGCAACCGCGTCGACGTCACCATCGATCAGATCCCGGTGCACGTGCGCAACGCGGTGATGGCCGCCGAGGACCGAGACTTCTACTCCAATCCCGGGTTCTCATTCACCGGCTTCCTGCGCGCCTTCAAGAACAACATCTTCGGCGGCGACCTGCAGGGCGGCTCGACGATCACCCAGCAGTACGTCAAGAACGCATTGGTCGGTGACGCGCGCTCCGGTCTCGGTGGTGTGGTCCGCAAGGCCAAGGAGTTGGTCATCTCGACGAAGATGTCCAGTGAATGGTCCAAAGACCAAGTGCTGCAGTCGTATCTGAACATCATCTATTTCGGCCGCGGCGCGTACGGCATCTCGGCGGCATCGAAGGCATACTTCGATAAACCGGTCGAGCAGCTGACCGTCGCCGAGGGCGCGCTGCTGGCCGCGCTCATCCAGCGGCCATCGGGCCTGGACCCCGCCGTCAACCCTGAGGGCGCGGCGGAGCGCTGGAAGTGGGTGCTCGACGGCATGGTCGACGTCGGCGCGCTCTCACCGCAAGATCGTGCCGCACAGCAGTTCCCGCCGACTGTGCCGCCGGAGCAGGCCCGCTCGCAGGACCAGACCACCGGCCCGAACGGGCTGATCGAGCGGCAGGTCACCCAGGAGCTGCTTGATCTGTTCAACATCAACGAGCAGACGCTGAACACCCAGGGTCTGCAGATCACGACAACGATCGACCCCAAGGCGCAGCAGGCCGCAGAGACGGCGGCATCGAAGTACCTGGACGGTCAGGACGCCGACATGCGCACCGCGGTCGTGTCGATCGACCCGAAAACGGGTGCGGTGAAGGCGTATTACGGCGGCACCGACGCCCAGGGGTTCGACTTCGCGCAGGCCGGGTTGCCGACGGGCTCGTCGTTCAAGGTGTTTGCGTTGGTGGCCGCACTGCAACAGGGCATGGGTCTGGGCTATCAGGTGGACAGCTCACCGGTCACGGTCAACGGCATCAAGATCAGCAATGTCGAGGGTGAGGGCTGCGGTGTCTGCTCTATCGCCGAGGCGTTGAAACGGTCGCTGAACACCAGCTACTACCGGCTGATGCTGAAGCTGAAGAATGGCCCTGCCGACGTCGCTGAAGCTGCGCACAAGGCCGGCATAGCCGAGAGCTTTCCCGGTGTGGACCACACGCTGTCCGAGGACGGCAAGGGCGGACCACCCAACAACGGAATCGTGCTGGGCCAGTACCAGACTCGCGTGATCGACATGGCGTCGGCGTACGCCACGCTGGCCGCGTCGGGGGTCTACCACAAGCCGCATTTCGTGCAGAAGGTGGTCAACTCGCGAGGCGAGGTGTTGTTCGACGCGGGCCAGGAGGACAACAGCGGCGAGCAGCGCATCGACAAAGCCGTGGCCGACAACGTCACCTCCGCGATGCAGCCGATCGCCGGATGGTCGAGAGGCCACAACCTGGCCGGCGGGCGGCCGTCGGCGGCCAAGACGGGAACCAACCAGCTCGGCGACACCGACGCCAACAGGGATGCGTGGATGGTCGGATACACCCCGTCGTTGTCGACGGCGGTTTGGGTCGGCACCACTGAAGGCACCAAACCGCTCGAGACCGCGTCGGGCTCACCGGTTTACGGGTCGGGCCTGCCATCGGACATCTGGAAGTCGACGATGGACGGGGCGCTGGAGGACACCGAGAACGAGTCGTTCCCGAAGCCCACCGAGATCGGCGGCTACGCGGGAGTGCCTCAGGCGCCACCACCGCCGTCCACCACTGTGCCGCCGACGCCATCGGAGACGGTCATTCAACCGACGATCGAAGTGGCGCCGGGCATTACGATCCCGATCGGGCCGCCGACCACGGTGCCTCTCGTTCCCTCGGTGCCGCAGGGACCCGCGCCCGGCCCAGTAGTGCCGCCCGCCGGATCTCCTCCGCCCCCGTGACCGAACCCGACCGGGAGACCGTCTCGCCGGCTCCGCCGGCGGATGTTGTCTCGCCAGCTCCGCCGGCGGAAGACCGGCGCAGCCTCGACGACCGCGACCTGCCCAGCCGCACCGACACCATCGGCGCGGCGCTCTCCGGGGTGATCGGCGGGCCGGTGGGTCGGCACGCGTTGATCGGCCGCCAACGGTTTCTAACACCGCTGCGCGTGCTCTTGATCATCGCGCTGGTGTTCCTCGCGTTGGGTTACTCGACGAAGGCGGCGTGCCTGCAGACCACCGGCACCGGCACTGCCGATCAGCGGGTCGGCAACTGGCAGAACCAAAGGGCGTACTACGAGCTCTGCTATTCCGACACCGTTCCGCTCTACACCGCGGAGCTGTTGAACCTTGGCAAGTTTCCGTACAAGTCCAGTTGGATCGAGACGGACAGCACTGGCAAGCCTCGCACTCAGCACGACGGCAACATCGCCGTGCGGTACATGGAATATCCGGTGTTGACCGGGATCTACCAGTACCTGTCGATGGCCCTGGCCAAGACGTACACCGCGTTGACCAAGCTGGTGGCGGCGCCGGTCATCGCCGAGGTGGTGATGTTCTTCAACATCGCCGCGTTCGGCTTGGCGCTGGCATGGCTGACGACCGTGTGGGCCAGTGCGCGGCTGGCGGGGTCACGACGCATCTGGGACGCCGCGTTGGTGGCGGGGTCGCCGATCCTGATCTTTCAGGTCTTCACCAATTTCGACGCCCTGGCAACGGCTTTCGCGACCGGTGCGCTGCTGGCCTGGGCGCGCCGAAAACCGTGGTTGGCCGGAGCGCTGATCGGACTGGGCGTGGCGGCCAAGCTGTATCCGCTGCTGTTGTTTGTGCCGTTGTTGATGCTCGGGGTGCGCACGGGCCGACTTCGTGAGGTGGGCAAAGCGGCGATCGGAACGGTGCTGGCCTGGCTGGTGGTGAACCTGCCGGTAATGGTGCTCTTTCCGCGCGGCTGGTCGGAGTTCTTCCGGCTCAATACCCGCCGCGGCGACGACATGGACTCGCTGTACAACGTGGTGAAGTCGTTCACCGGCTGGAGCGGCTTCGATCAGAACCTCGGGTTCTGGGAGCCGCCGACGGTGCTGAACGCGGTGACCGCCGTGCTGTTCGTATCCTGTTGTATCGCAATCACATACATTGTCCTGACGGCCAAGCAGCGGCCGCGGCTGGTGCAGGTCGCATTCCTCGTGGTGGCCGTGTTCCTGTTGACGAACAAGGTGTGGAGCCCGCAGTTCTCCCTGTGGTTGGTGCCGCTGGCGGTGCTTGCGCTGCCGCATCGCCGGATTCTGCTCGCATGGATGACGATCGACGCACTGGTGTGGGTGCCGCGAATGATGTTCCTGTACGGCGAGCAGAACCGCGGTCTGCCCGAGCAGTGGTTCACTGCGACGGTATTGCTGCGCGACATCGCAGTGATCATGTTGTGCGCCTTGGTGATTCGACAGATTTACCGACCCGAATTGGACTTGGTGCGATACCGGGGGCAGGTCGACGATCCGTCGGGCGGGGTGTTCGAGCGGGCATCCGATGCGCCGCCGGACTGGTTGCCAGACTGGCTGCGCCCGCATGCGGGCCGAACCCGCGTTACGCCGGCACCCGATCAGTCGACGGAGCCCGAGGGCGAACCGGACTTCGCGCGCAGCACACGCCCCTAACCGATCCGCCCAGGTGCGGTCGGCGGTTTCGCAGATCAGCGCCCGTTCCTGTAGCCTGGGCCGGTTGCCGACGCAGGTAACCCTCCTGCCACGGAACGACCGTGGCCGCACAAGACCGTAGGAGGTGGTGTGGTTCTCATGCGTCCATACGAAATCATGGTCATCCTTGACCCCACTCTCGATGAGCGCACTGTTGCTCCGTCGCTGGAGACTTTCCTCAATGTCATCCGCAAGGACGGCGGCACCGTCGAAAAGGTCGATATCTGGGGTAAGCGCCGGCTGGCTTACGAGATTGCCAAGCACCCCGAGGGCATCTACGCCGTCGTTGATGTGAAGGCCGAGCCCGCCACCGTGTCCGAGCTGGACCGTCAGCTCAACCTGAACGAGTCCGTGTTGCGGACCAAAGTGCTGCGGACCGACAAGCACTAGGCCGGAACAGGCTGTAAGCGTCGGGGTGCTTCCGTAGGCTCGCCTGCGACCGCTCCCAAGAGCTACACCGCCAAATCCAGGAGGAACTCGTGGCTGGTGACACCATCCTCACCGTCGTCGGAAACCTGACCGCCGACCCCGAACTGCGCTTCACCCCGTCGGGTGCGGCCGTCGCCAACTTCACGGTGGCGTCGACACCGCGCATCTTCGACCGTCAGAGCAACGAATGGAAAGACGGCGACGCGTTGTTCATGCGATGCAGCATCTGGCGTGAGGCCGCCGAGAACGTGGCCGAGAGCCTGACCCGCGGGTCGCGGGTGATCGTGCAGGGCCGGCTCAAACAGCGCTCCTACGAGACGCGTGAAGGCGAGAAGCGCACCGTCGTCGAGCTCGAGGTCGACGAGATCGGCCCGTCGTTGCGCTACGCGACCGCCAAGGTGAACAAGGCGAGCCGCAGCGGCGGCGGTGGCGGCGGATTCGGCGGCGGCGGTGGTTCCCGCGGCGGCGGCTCGGCCGGCGGCGAGGCAAAGCAGGACGACCCGTGGGGCAGCGCCCCCGCGTCGGGTTCCTTCAGCGGCGGCGACGACGAACCGCCCTTCTGACTCATCACTAATCAGCAATTCAAGAAAGAGATAGACACATGGCCAAGGCCAGTACAAAGAGGCGTCCGGCTCCCGAGAAGCCAATCAAGACCCGCAAATGCGTGTTCTGCTCCAAGAAGGGCAAGAACCAGGTAATCGATTACAAGGACACCGCGCTGCTGCGCACCTACATCAGCGAGCGCGGCAAGATCCGCGCCCGCCGCGTGACCGGCAACTGCGTGCAGCACCAGCGCGACATCGCGATCGCCGTCAAGAACGCCCGCGAGGTCGCTCTGCTGCCGTTCAGCTCGTCGACGCGCTAAGCCAGGAACGGAAGACGTAGAGATGAAACTGATTCTTACTGCTGAGGTCGACCACCTGGGTTCGTCCGGCGACATCGTGGAGGTCAAGGACGGCTACGGCCGCAACTTTCTGTTGCCGCGCGGGCTGGCGATCGTCGCGTCGCGTGGCGCGGAGCGTCAGGCCGACGAGATCCGCCGGGCCCGCGAGATCAAGAGCGTAAAGGGCCTCGAACATGCCAACGAGCTCAAGACCGCGATCGAGGGGCTCGGGTCAGTGGAGCTGCCCGTGAAGGCGGCCGCGGACACCGGGAAGCTGTTCGGCTCAGTGACTGCCGCGGACGTTGTCGCGGCGATCAAGAAGGCGGGCGGACCGAATCTGGACAAGCGAACAGTCCAGCTGCCCAAGTCGCACATCAAGTCGGTCGGCACCCACCCGATTGCCGTCCGGCTGCACCCGGACGTGGACGCCT
Source organism: Mycobacterium sp. (assembly GCA_021154745.1). GTDB lineage: Bacteria > Actinomycetota > Actinomycetes > Mycobacteriales > Mycobacteriaceae > Mycobacterium. The sequence continues at coordinate 8,811 of JAJKIB010000365.1, read as the reverse complement.
CGGTGTCCCTGAGCGTCGTCGCGAGTTAATTACTTCAGCGTCAATATGACCGGGTGAAGACCCTCATCAGTCTTCACCCGGTCGTTGCTGTACCCCCTGGCGAACATTGCGGGCTATTTGGACCGCAGCGAAGCTAACCGGCTGTTAACCTGGACGGCGCTCGCGCGAAACACAACACGCCCGAGATCGCAACCCGGCCCGACACGCCGAGGCAATTGTCATCCACAGTCGTCCACGGCCTTTATCGTGCAGCTATCTGCGCGGATGCACCAAACAAAGATGTTCATGCACAGGTTCTCCCCAAGGCCTCAACATCGCCGTCCAGAGATATCCACACCCCATCCACAACTTCATGAACAGGGGCGCTTGGTAGCACCCCCAGCAACGTCTAGCGTTGGCCGTCGCGAGGCAGAGTCGCGGTTCGCGAGTGGCGGATGTCAGGGGTCTGACTTACTCTCGAAAGAGCAGTAGGCGAACATACGTTCGACTTGAGCGAGGGGAGGTGGGACGCTCAGTGGCTGTCGTGGATGACCTCGGCCATTCGGGTATGGATATCCCGCCACCCAGTGAGGACTTCGGTCGTCAGCCACCTCAGGACGCGGCGGCCGAACAGGCGGTCCTCGGGGGCATGTTGCTGAGCAAGGACGCCATCGCCGACGTGCTGGAGCGGCTGCGTCCCGGCGATTTCTACCGGCCCGCGCATCAGAACGTCTACGACGCCATTCTCGATCTGTATGGCCGCGGAGAGCCGGCCGATGCTGTGACGGTGGCCGCCGAGTTGGACCGCCGGAGCCTGCTGCGGCGGATCGGCGGGGCGCCGTATCTGCACACACTGATCTCAACGGTGCCAACCGCCGCCAACGCCGGTTTCTACGCGGGCATCGTCGCCGAGAAGGCGCTGCTGCGCAGGCTGGTGGAGGCGGGCACACGGGTGGTGCAATACGGCTACGCGGGCGCCGAGGGCGCGGACGTCAGCGAGATTGTGGACCGCGCGCAGGCCGAGATCTACGACGTGACCGAGGGCCGCAGCACATCGGAAGATTTCGTGCCGCTCGAGGATCTTCTGCAGCCCACGATGGACGAGATCGACGCGATCGCGTCCAACGGCGGGCTCGCCCGCGGCGTGCCGACGGGTTTCGTCGAACTCGATGAGGTGACCAACGGCCTGCACCCGGGCCAGATGATCATCATCGCGGCACGACCCGGCGTGGGGAAGGCGCTCAAGCTGGATACGCCGCTTCCGACGCCGACGGGCTGGACCACCATGGGCGACGTTGCGGTCGGGGATCGGCTGCTTGGCGCCGATGGGGAGCCGACGCGCGTGGTCGCTGCGACCGACGTCCTGCTCGGCCGGCCATGCTACGAGATCGAGTTCTCTGATGGCACAGTCATCGTCGCGGACGCATCGCATCAATGGCCGACGGGCTACGGGATCCGTACCACCGCAGAACTTCGTTGCGGCGTGGACACAATTGCGGCGGCTGGGTCGATGGCGCGGTACGCCGGGCGCGGCGCCACGACGCTGATGGCGCCGGTGCTGCAGATCGATGCGATACGTCGGGTGCGCAGCGTTCCGGTGCGGTGTGTGCAGGTGGACAACGGCCCGCACCTGTACCTGGCCGGTAGGGGGATGGTGCCGACGCACAATTCGACGTTAGGTCTCGACTTCTTGCGGTCGTGCTCGATCAAGCACCAGATGGCCAGCGTCATCTTCAGCTTGGAGATGAGCAAGTCGGAGATCGTGATGCGCCTGCTGTCGGCCGAGGCCAAGATCAAGCTGTCCGATATGCGGTCGGGTCGGATGAGTGACGACGACTGGACACGGTTGGCGCGGCGCATGAGCGAAATCAGCGAAGCGCCTTTGTATATCGACGACTCGCCGAATCTGACGATGATGGAGATCCGCGCGAAGGCTCGCCGGCTTTCTCAAAAAGCTGGACTGAAGCTGATCGTTGTCGACTACATGCAGCTGATGACGTCGGGTAAGAAGTACGAGTCACGCCAGCAGGAGGTGTCGGACTTCTCGCGCAGCCTGAAGCTGATGGCCAAGGAGCTCGACGTACCGGTTGTCGCGATCAGCCAGCTGAACCGTGGTCCGGAGCAGCGCACGGACAAGAGGCCGATGATCTCGGACCTTCGTGAGTCGGGCTGCCTGACGGCGAACGCGCGAATCCTGCGGGCGGACAACGGTGCCGAGGTGACGTTCGGTGAGCTGATGCGCACGGGAGAGCGGCCGCTGGTGTGGTCGCTGGACGAGCGCAAGCGCATGGTCGCACGCCCGATGACGAATGTGTTCCCGAGTGGACACAAGGAAGTGTTCAAGCTGCGGTTGGCTTCGGGCCGTGAGGTAGAGGCCACGGCGAACCATCCGTTCATGACTTTCGACGGATGGACACCATTGTGGGAGTTGGAGGTTGGCGACCGGCTTGCGGTGCCGCGGCGCGTGCCTGAGCCGGTTCACACGCAGCGCCTGCCGGACGATGAGGTCATCCTGCTGGCGCACATGATCGGCGACGGTTCGTGCGTGAAGCGCCAGCCGATACGGTACGCGAGCATCGACGAGCAGAACTTGGCGGCCGTGAGTAAGGCGGCGCAGCACTTCGGCGTGACGGCTATCCGTGACGAGTACGCCGCCGCGCGCGTGACGACATTGCGGTTGCCAGCACCGTATCGGTTGACGCATGGCAAGCGGAATCCGATTGCGGCGTGGTTGGACCGACTGGGACTGTTCGGCAAGCGGAGTTACGAAAAGTTCGTTCCGTACGAGATTTTCGCGTTGCCGAAGGATCAAATCGCGCTCTTCTTGCGGCACCTTTGGGCGACTGATGGATCGATCCGGTGGGACGCAAAGTTCAATCTTGGTCGGGTCTACTACGCCTCGACCAGTCGCCAACTTGTCGACGACGTCGCCGCGCTGTTGCTCCGTCTCGGCATCGTGGGTCGCATCTATCGCGCGCGCAAGACTGGTTACCGCGACGGTTGGCACATTCAAATCCCTGGTGCAGACAATCAGATTCGGTTCTTGCGGCACGTTGATGCGCACGGGGAGAAGTTCTTCGCCTCCCGCGAGGTGCTCGCCAAACTCGCGCAGGTTCAGGGAAGGGCGAACTCGGACACAGCGCCGAACGACGTCTGGGGCCGCGTCAAGAACCTCATGGCAGAACGATCGTGGACAGATCAAGATTTCGCGCTAGCGACCAACACGTGGTTGGACGGTTCGAAGATGTGGACGCACGCTCCGGGCCGTGCACGGTTACATCGGATTGCGGCGACCTTCGATGACCGGGAGTTGCATGACCTGGCAACAAACGATGTTTTATGGGACAGGATCGTCGAGATCACTAGCATCGGTCATCACGATGTATACGACGGAACCGTAAGCGGCACACACAATTTCGTCGCGAATTTAGTTAGCCTTCATAACAGTCTCGAACAGGATGCGGACATGGTCATCCTCTTGCATCGGCCGGACGCTTTCGAACGTGACGATCCGCGCGGCGGAGAGGCCGACCTGATTTTGGGCAAGCACCGCAACGGCCCGACGAAGACCATCACGGTCGCACACCAACTTCACCTGTCGCGCTTTACCAACATGGCGAAGCCGTAGTTGTCGAGAACATCGTCAGTCGACCTGACAATCCGCATGCCGTAAGGGCAGGTCAAGCCGCTGTTGGCGCCGCCGTTTCAAAGATCTTGTCAAAGTAGCTGCCGGAAATGAGAGTCGAGCGCCGGCGGTTGCCACTGCATATTGACCCACTCGCCAAGTGCCACCGCCAAGGCCCGCGACGCCGCGTTCACCGGCGACGTCTACGTCAACCCGATCAAGCAGAAAGCCGAGCCGTCGCGCTTGATCGCCAGCATCGTGCGGTTCACCCCTGGTGCACGCACCAACTGGCACTCTCACGCCTTGGGGCAGACTCTGTTCTGCACCGACGGAGCTGGCTTGGTCGCGTCCCGTGACGGCACCGTCATGCCCCTCACGCCGGCGGATACCGTGTGGACCCCGCCTGGTGAAGAGCACTGGCACGGCGCAGGCGTGGACTGCATGATGTCGTCAAGGTGATCGCACTACTCGTCACGGGTGTCTTGCTGCTCGCAGCGTGAGACGATCGGCCGATGCGTCGGTTGGGATTAGCCCATTGTCGTGCGCTGATGGCTGCGGATCTGATGGTGCGGGGCACTTGGTGGAACTGATTGGCCGTCATGCCGAACGGGGCGTGCTCGACCGGCTGCTGGGAGATGTTCGAGCGGGCGAGAGCCGGTCTTTGGTGCTTCTCGGCGAGGCGGGTGTGGGTAAGACGGCGCTGCTGGAGTACCTGGCTGATCAAGCCACTGATTTTCGGGTGGTGCGCGCCGCTGGTGTTCAGTCAGAGATGGAGTTGCCGTTCGCCACGTTGCACCAGTTGAGCGCTCCTATGATGGGCGAACTCCAGCGACTGCCCGCGGCGCAGGATGATGCGCTGCGGACGGCGTTCGGCATGAGTTCGGGGTCCGTGCCGGATCGGCTGTTGATCGGCCTGGCCACGTTGAGCCTGTTGTCGGGTGTCGCCGAGCGGCAGCCGCTGGTGTGTTTGATCGACGACGAACAATGGGTTGATCGTGCCTCGGCGCAAGTCTTCGGCTTTGTTGCGCGCCGCTTGATGGCCGACTCGGTGGGGCTGGTGTTCGCCGCTCGGGTGCCTGGCGATGAGTTGGCGGGTTTGGCTGAGCTGGGCGTCGAGGGACTCGGCGCATCAGATGCGCGTGCGCTGCTAGACGTTGCATTGACCGCTCCGCTGGATGCCCGGATCCGCGATCAGATCGTCGCGGAGACCCGGGGCAATCCGCTGGCGCTGCTGGAGCTGCCGCGGGGGCTGACGCCGCAGCAGCTTGCCGGAGGCTTTGGGCTTCCCGGGCCGGTGTACCGCGCGCGCGGTGTCGACGAAAGCTTCCGCCGGCGGGTTGATGCGCTGCCCGGGCAGACGCGCCGGCTGTTGTTGGCTGCGGCGGCCGAGCCGCGCGGTGACCCCTCGTTGCTGTGGCTGGCGGCTTCCCGGCTCGGGATCGATGGTCAAGCGGCAGTGCCCGCGGTCGAGGCCGGCCTGGTCGAGATTGGCAGTCGGGTTCACTTTCGCCACCCCTTGGTGCGCTCGGTCGTCTACGAGTCGGCGTCGGCGCACGACAGACAAGCGGTGCACGCTGCCCTCGCGGAGGTCACCGATCCGCAGCACGATCCCGATCGGCGCGCCTGGCATCGAGCCCAAGGGGCGCCGGGGCCCGATGAAGAGGTCGCCACGGAGTTGGAGCGATCAGCCGACCGCGCACGTGCGCGCGGGGGACTGGCCGCCGCGGCGGCGTTCCTTGAACGTGCTACGACGTTGACACTCGACACATCCCGACGAGCAGACCGAGCGCTGAACGCCGCCTCGGCCAAAATCAAGTCGGGCGCAGTCGATGGTGCGCGCGAGTCGCTAGCGGTGGCGGAGGATGGACCGCTCAGCGACCTTCAGCAAGCCCGTGCTGATCTGACGGAGGCTGAACTCGCTTTCGTCACAAGCCGCGGCGGTGATGCGCCTTCGCTGCTGTTGAAAGCCGCCAAGCGGCTTGAGCCGATCGATCCAGACCTGTCCAGATCGACCTACCTTCACGCACTATGCTCCGCGATGTTCGCCGGCCGCCTCGCCGTCGGCGGCAGTCTGTGGGAAGTAGCCCGCGAAGTTGAGGCTGCGCCAGCACCGACACACGCTCCGCGCGCACTTGATCTCCTATTGGATGGGTTGGTCGCGAACTACACCACTGGCTATGCGGCAAGCCTTCCCATCCTGCGTAAGGCACTCGACACCTTCGGCAGTGACATGTCGGTCGAGGAGCAGTTGTGCTGGGGTTGGGTGGCCGACATTGCGGCGCAACATATCTGGCATGACAGTCATTGGGAGCTGTTGTCTGCCCGGCACGTCCAGCTCGCCCGTGATGTTGGTGCGCTCAGCGACCTACCGATGGCCCTCAACGTGCGTGCCTTCATGCTTCTATTCGCCGGCGATCTGGCCGAAGTAGCTTCCCTGGTACAGGAATTGCAGGCGGCGATGGAGGCGACTGGGATCTATTTTGCGCCTTACGCCGCCATGGCTCTGGAGGCGATGCGGGGGAGGGAGGCCGAGACGTCCGCCTTGGTTGATGCGACCATCAAGGACGTAAGCCTGCGAGGCGAGGGGAACGGAATAGCCGTCGCACAGTGGGCCACCGCTGTGCTGAACAATGGCCTCGGCGAATATTTGAAGGCGATTACCGCGGCCGCGCGCGCGACTGAATACCCTGGGGAAGTGATCTCGCCGACCTGGGCCTCGGTCGAGCTCGTGGAAGCGGCTGCCCGTACGGGCAGAAGCGACCTCGCGGTGGAAGCGCTTCGTCGGCTAACCGAGGTCACCAGTGCCAGCGGTACGGATTGGGCGCTCGGCATTGAGGCGCGTTCACGCGCGCTGCTGAGTGACGGCGATACCGCGGAGCATCTCTATTGCGAGTCGATCGAGCGGCTTGGGGGTACCCACATCCGCGCCGACCTCGCCCGCGCGCACTTGCTGTATGGCGAATGGCTGCGCCGGCAGCGCAGGCGCATCGATGCGCGAGAACAGCTTCGCATTGCCTACGACATGTTAGCGGCGATGGGGATGGCCGCGTTCGCCGAACGGGCCAGGCGCGAGTTACAGGCCACCGGCGAGAAAGCCCGGAAGCGAACAGTCACCGCCGCTGATCAAATGCTCACCGCCCAGGAGGCCCAGATCGCTCGGATGGCGCGTGACGGACTGTCGAACCCGGAGATCGGTGCGCGGCTGTTCATCAGCCCGCGCACAGTCAAATACCACCTCAGCAAGGTATTCGCCAAGCTCAACATCGATTCGCGTAGCCAGCTGGATCTGGTCTTGCCAACAGCTGACGGCGACTTACCTCGCTGAATTGCGCTTAAGGGCGCCTCCCTCGACCGCCTGTCATCGCACTGTCCACCGGCAGATGCGAATGCATTCCTTCGCCCTAGATGATCACTTCCTGAATGCAGTCGTCCTCATGACGGCAAGCGGGTTTCGATGCAGCGCTGGCGATTTCCACAGCGCGGAAAGGGATAGGCCTCGATGTCAGAGCAGAAAACTGTCCATGAGGTGACCTACGATCTGCTTCGTTCACTGGGGCTGACAACTGTGTTCGGCAACCCTGGTTCCACCGAGCAGACGTTTCTGAAGAACTTCCCCGACGACTTCACCTACGTATTGGCCCTGCAGGAAGCCTCGGTGCTCGCTATGGCCGATGGGTTCGCACAGTCCACCGGCAAGCCCGCGTTGGTAAATGTGCACACCGGGGCGGGGACCGGAAACGCGATGGGCAATCTGGTGGCGGCGTACAAGGGCAACGTTCCGCTGATCGTCACCGCCGGTCAGCAGACGCGCGAAATGATTTTGTGTGAACCGTATCTGGCCAATAAGGACGAAACGGTACTGCCACAGCCATGGGTGAAGTGGGCGTATCAACCTGTCCGCGCCGAAGACGTGCCCGCGGCGTTCATGCGCGCCTACGCGGTAGCGCTGCAACCGCCGGCGGGCCCGGTGTTTCTCTCAATCCCGCTTGACGACTGGGAAAAGCCTGCACTGGGACCGGCTGTCGTCCGCACGATCAGTCATCGGGTCTGCCCAGATGTCGAGCGGCTGCGCGAATTTGCCGGGCGAATCAACGATGCGCACCGACCACTGTTGGTCTTTGGCCCCGAAGTCGACCGCAGCGGCGCGTGGGACGCCGGCATCGCGTTCGCGGAAAAGGTTGGCGCGCCGGTATATAGCGGCCCCCTGCCTGACCGCGCCTCGTTCCCGGAAGATCATCGACTATTCCAGGGACAGCTGCCGATGACCATCGCCGGTATCACCGAGGAGCTGCGGGGTCACGACCTCGTTGTGGTGATCGGGGGACAGGTGTTCCGCTATTACCCGTACGTGGCCGGCGAGTATCTCCCCGTCGGCACCGAACTGCTCCAGATTACCGCCGACCCTGGTTTGGCTGGCGCAGCGCCGGTCGGCGACAGCGTGCTCGGTGACACTCTGTTGGTCCTCGAGCAGTTGGTGGACATGGTCGACGATCATAGTGACCGAGAGGTCCCGACCGTGGAGACCGTCAACCCGGCAGTCGATCTCACCGAGCCCGCACCCCTGTCGCCCGATGCGGTGTGGTCGACGTTGAGCACCGTCAAACCAGCTGACTCGCCGCTGGTCACCGAATCGACCTCGACCATGGTCCAACAATTGAGATTCCTGCCTACCACCCGCCCAGGGTCGTTCTTCGCGACCGCCAGCGGGGGCATCGGCTGGGGAGTGCCCGCGGCGGTGGGTATCGCGCTGGGCGATCGGGCTCGCGGGGTCAAGCGCACCGTAGTTGCCACCATCGGCGACGGCTCGTTCCAATATTCAGTGCAAGCCATCTGGACTGCGGCCCAACATCGGCTGCCGATCGTATTCGTCGTGATGCGCAACGGCGAGTACTCGATCTTGAAGTCGTTCGCAGTGCTCGAGAAGACACCCGGGGTGCCAGGACTGGACTTGCCGGGGATCGATATCGCTTCCGTAGCTACCGGGTTCGGCTGCCGTGCTGTCAACGTGGACAGCGCTGAAACGCTTGCTCGCGAGTTCACCACCGCACTGGAGTCCGACGGACCGACTGTGATAGTCGTACCGACCAAGACCCAGCCGACGCACCTGGGCTAGCCGCATTTGACGTCGAACTCGATCGACTCATGGCCGTCGACGGTTACCCCAGCATCAACGGCCTGTGCACCGCAGGTGCACAACGCATCTGAAT
>JAJKIB010000364.1 GCA_021154745.1 Mycobacterium sp. | reverse complement strand
CGATGTTTCGCAGATCGAAACGCGACGTCAAAGGCTGCGCTCACGCTCACGCACTGCGATCGTCCACATCGACGTCGCCACGCGAAGCTGCGCGGCGTCTGCGGTGGGGGCCTCATCGGTGTCAGACGCACCAGTTCGGCGCGCGCCACCGGGTTGAACGGATCGTCATGCAGTTCGTCGCAGGCATCTTGAGGGCGGTTGAAGTCACGGACAGTGGCCAGGTCGTCTGGGTCGGGCACCGGCGGAATGTCCCCGGTGGGCACATCGACGGCTCCTTTCGGTGCTACCTGCAACGTCGCCACTGGAACCGGCGAGCGGCCCATGCCCGGGTGTTGTTTTCGCTTTGTCCCAACCGCTGCGGCGATATGACCGTATCGTCACACAAGTTAATAGTATTGTCGAGCCCGTGGAAAAGCCCGCCGTGTTTTTTCCCCGTCACGTTCCCGTGGTCGAACCGACCAACGAGGAGCGCATTCGGGATGCAGCCCTGGCGACCTTTGCCGCACATGGCATCGCCGCGACGTCCTACCGGATGGTCGCCGAGGCCGCCGGCGTGTCGATCGGGCTTGTGCAGCACTACTTCAAGAGCAAGGCCGCCCTCATCGCTGCCGTAGACGAGCACGTCCTCGACGTCGTCGGTCTAACCATGGAGTCACGGCCGCTGCCCGGAGGCACGGACGACGGACTCTACGAGGCCGGAAACCGGATGACCTCGCTCATCGCCGAGAACGCAATAGTGCTCGAGTACGCGGGCCGTTCACTTGTCGAGGGCGACGCGATCGGGGTGGTCATCTTCGACGGTCTACTGGGCATCAGCGCCGCCCAGCGTGACCACTTCACCGAACAACAACTCACCCGAGAAGACCTCGACCCCCAGTGGGCGGCGCTGAACCCGCTGATCCTGCGGATCGGGGCGATCATCCTACGGCCCCATATCGAACGCTACCTAGGCGAATCGTTCACCACCGCCGCGCAGCTACAACGCTGGGACACCGCCGTCACCAACCTGATCCGCGAAGGCCAGCTGCGCCGCAACCCGCCGCCGCCATCGCGCGACACCAACGGCGCCAGCTAACTGCAACTGTGCCGTGCCCGACTGTGAGATCAGCGCTGTTTTACCTGGGCCCAGATGGGGCCGCCGGCGACCATGGTGAAAGGGACGGCGAGGGGAAAGTCATCGTCTAGCGACGAGACATCCATGCGGCGAACGATCGACGCCAACGCCAACGTGGCTTCCAACATCGCGAAGTGATCACCGATGCACGACCGCGGCCCGCCACCGAACGGCACATACTGCCAACGGTCGCGCCCCTCGCTCAGTTGCGAGCTGAAGCGGTCCGGATCGAACCGCAACGGGTCCACCCACAAACGGGGATCCCGCTGCACCGCCATCCTGCCCAAGGCCACCATCGTGCCGGCCTCAACCCGGAAACCGTCAACCTCAACATCGCGCGTCGCCATCCGCGACCCGGTCGGCGCCGGCGGGCACAACCGCAGCGCCTCCCGCAACACCTGAACCGTATAACCAAGCCGCTCAACGTCATCGGGGGTAAGAGCGCGATCGCCAAGCGCGCCTACCTCCGCGGCCACCCGCTCCTGCAGCTCACGATGGCGCCCCAATGCCCACAACGCATACGTCAACGTCGTCGCCGTGGTGTCCTGCCCGGCGAACAAGAAGATCACCAGCTCATCGCGAATCTCATCGTCCGACAGCGATTGCCCAGTCTCCGGATCCCTCGCCGCGATCAGCGCATGCACCAGCGGCGCGTCCCGGGAAGGGTCAGCCCGACACGCCTTCAGAATCTCAGCTGCGAGATCACGGATCGTCGTCGCCGCCGCATACGCTTCACGGCTTGATCGCGTCGCGATCCACCTCGGCGCGCGTAACGGGCTAATCGCGCGGCGCACGGCGTAACTCGTGGCCACACGCAACGGTTCAGCGATCGCCTCGGCGCGCTCACCAAGGTCCAACCCCAGCACTGAACGACCCAATGCGCGCAACGTCACCATGCGACACTGCGCATCGAGATCCACCGTCGAGCCGTCATCCCATGTGGCGCAGACCGACTCAGCCGCCTCGACCATGTGCCCGCCGAACTGGCGGACACTGTCTTTGGTGAAGACCGGCTGCAGGGTGCGACGACGCGGCAGCCACTCCTCATACGGCAGGTCGAACAGATTCGGGCCGATGAGCCGGCGAAGCTCCAGCGGCACGCCGCTGGTCTTATCGAAAGACCCGTCCCTGACGCCCAGAACGTCGCGAAGTCCCTGCGGCGACGTCGCAACCACGATCGGCGGAATCAGCCAGCGTGGGCCCAACTTCACTCGGGTCACGGGCCCGCCGGCGTCGCGCAGCTTGTCCATGCCGGTGTGAAATGACCGCACCGCGTCGAGGCGCTGTCGCCAGGGCAGCGGGCTATCGGGGGCTGGCGGCAGAGCAGACACGTCGCGCGGCGGTGCCGCGTTGACTCCGTTTCTACGGGCAGATACCACGGGCCGAGCCTACAACCGGCGCACACGCCCGAAGGCTAGAGAGACGGCGGATCTCGAGCACAAAAATGGCGTGCGGAGTTTCGTCATGTACCTCGGCGCTCCATCCTCGCCGATCGCGTACTACCAACAGGTCGGCCGTGCCGGTCGATCGACGTCAAGCGCCGAGGTGGTTCTGCTTCCCGGCCACGACGACCAGGACATCTGGCGTTATTTCGCGTCGGTGGCATTCCCGTCGGAACCCATGGTGCTCAAGGTCGTCGACGTGGACCTACGACGAACCGCGCTACCGCAAGCTGGACGAAGCCCGTCGCCGCGAGCAGCAGGCCATGCTGGACTACCAGAGCACCGACGACTGCCGGATGGTTTTCCTGCGCGCGCAATTGGACGAACCCGAACTGACTGAGGGTGCCCTATGCGGACGATGCGACAACTGCGCGGGCGCCCGGTACAGCGCGGACGTCGACACGACGGCTGTCGACTCCGCCCGCGACCAACTGCAGCGGCCCGGTGTCGAACTGGCGCCGCGCAAGCAATGGCCGTCCGGCATGAAGAAGCTGGGCGTGGACGTCAGTGGCCGGATCGATGACGGGCCGTCAGTGGGGCGGACGATCGGGCGGCTCACCGACCTCGGGTGGGCGCCCGGCTGCAGAAGGTGCTGGCAGAACCCGACGGGCCCGCACCCGACGACGTGCTGCGTGCCGCGGTGGCGGTGCTCGCCGGCTGGCAATGGCAGACCCGCCCGGTCGCAGTGATGGGCGTCGACTCGGGCCCGCTCGTCGCCCCGTCACCGCGGCAAACTCCGCATATATCGTATTGCGGCGTTGAGTGAAGCGTGGATGCAACCGGAGCTGCCCGAATTGTCCGGGCCCATCCTGCTTGTCGACGACATCACCGACAGCGGATGGACCATGATGATGGCCGCGCCGGTCCTTCGCCGGGCGGGCGCGGACGATGTGCTGCCGTTCGCTTTGGTCAGCGTCAGTTAGGGGCCCACGCTGGTTTTACCCCGCCGAGCTGTTTGGTGACCGCGTCGGCCGTCGCCACCAGTGCACGCGCCCGTTCACTGATCTCGTTGTCGGTCAACGACTTTCCGATATGCATCGAAGCGACCATGACCTGACGTTGGTAGTGGTCGTAGACCGGAGCGGAGATCACGCTGATATCGAAACGGGTGGTGCGGCGGCTTCTTCCGAATCCCTCCTCGCCACGCAGGTACACCCGCTCGCCGATGTCGGAGACCAACTCGCCCAGCAGCGCGCGCAACTCGTCGGGCAGGTTGCTCGACATGCCCGCCATCAACGAATACAGCCGCCGCCCACCGGGGGTCAGGCGTTCGACGAGATAACCGTCGGCCCGGCACGCCGCGATCACGCGGTTGAGCCGGTCCGTGTTCGTCCGCAGCGGGATCGTCGGCTCCTTCGCGAGCCAGGTGCGCTCGGCCTCGTCGTCCCACAACACGAACATCAGTCCGACCGGTGGCGCGAAGGGGTAACTCTGGCCGACTTCAACACCGGGCCGCGCGTCGGCGGGCGCGACCAGGTCCAGCAGGGTGATCCGGTCGTCGATCACCCCGGATAGGGCCGCCGTGACCCCGAAGCGCGCCGACAGCCTGCGCAGCTCGCCACGGGCTGCCGGGCTGACCCGCATCGATTCCTGCGCCTTGTGCCCGAGCGTGATCAGCGACGGGCCCAGCCGGTACGTCTTGTCACCGGCGTCGCGGACGAGGTAGCCGGCGTCGGTGAGCGACGTGACGATGCCAAGGCAGGTCGGCTTGCTCAGGCCTAGCCGGCGGGCCAGGTCGGAAAGGCCGAAGCGCTCCTCTGGGCGGCCCGCGAGAAAATCCAGGATGCGAACCACCCGTTCGGTGGGCGGCGACGCGCGGCCGGCCGACTGTGGGGCGGACATTCGAGCAGACTACCTGGCTGTTCCATATATGTACCGTTGCGGTCGATATATTGACTCTTGCTAGAACACGTTCTAGTTTCGAAGGCGTGTATGCGCAGCCACTGATCGACGCGATCGCCGAGGCCGAGAAATTGGTCGCCGAAGCACCGTTCATCGAATCCGAAGCCGACCTCCTGGAGGGCCTGCAGTATCTCGCCGGTTGCATCGCCGCATGTACCCATGTGGCGTTCGACTACGAGCGGGATCACCCATTCCTGCACAGCGGCACGGGTCCGTTCACGAAGATGGGCCTCGACAACCCGGACACGCTCTACTTCGGAACCCGGGTGCTGCCGGAGCACGACTACGTCGTGACCGGGAAGCGCGGCACTACCACCGATGTGAGCTTTCAGTTGCTGGGCGGTGAGTACACCGACACCGTGGTGCCCGACAGCGAGACGGCGTTCGACGATCGCAAACTCGACATCGCGGCGGACGGCAGCTTCGAATGGCGGTTCCGCCCGGAAACACCGTCCCAGCTGGTGATCAGGGAGGTCTACAACGACTGGTCGGCGCAGCGTGGCTCATTCGCCATCAAGCGGCTCGACACAGCGGGCACCTCGCCGTCGCCGCTGACCCGCGCGGCCATCGAAAAGCGTTATGCCACAGCAGGAAAGCAGCTGGTGCAGCGGGTCAAGACGTGGTTGCAGTTCCCGCAATGGTTCTACACGGATATGCCGGTCAACACGTTAGTGCCGCCGCGGCTCACCCCGGGTGGGCTGGCGACGCAGTACTCGTCGGTCGGGCAATTCGATCTGACGCCGGACCAGGCGCTGGTGATCACACTGCCGGTGAGCGACGCGCCGTACCTTGGTTTTCAGCTGGGCAGTCTCTGGTACATCTCGCTGGACTACATCAACCACCAGACGTCACTGAACGGCACTCAGGCGCAGGCGGATCCGGATGGCAAGATCCGAGTCGTGGTCGCCGATCGCAACCCAGGCGTCACCAACTGGGTGGAGACCCTCGGCCACGCTAAGGGTTACCTGCAGTTCCGGTGGCAGCGGGTGTCGCGTGAGCTCACCGAGGCCGACGGCCCGACCGCGGACCTCGTCGACTTCGACAAGATCGCGGAATCGCTGCCGTACTACGAGCAGAACAAGATCTCCGAAGAAGACTGGCGCGCTCGAATTGCCGAGCGCCAGGAACAAATTGGACACAGGATGGTGGGGTAGCGGATGGCCGGCTTGCTCGACAACAAGATCGTCGTGATCAGCGGTGTCGGTCCCGCCCTGGGCACCACGCTCGCGCGGCGATGCGCGCAGGCGGGTGCGGATCTGGTGCTGGCCGCCCGGACCGTCGAACGCCTCGACGATGTGGCCAAGCAGATCACCGATACGGGTCGGCGCGCCGTCGCAGTAGGCACCGACATCACCGACGACGATCAGGTGAACAACCTTGTTGAGGCCTCGCTGGCCGCGTACGGCAGGGTCGATGTGCTGATCAACAACGCGTTCCGGGTGCCGTCGATGAAACCGTTGGCCAACACCACCTTCCAACACATTCGCGATGCGATCGAGCTCACCGTGCTCGGCGCGCTGCGGCTCACGCAGGGCTTCACCCCGGCGCTGGCCGAGTCGAACGGCTCGGTCGTCAACGTCAACTCGATGGTGGTCCGGCACTCACAGGCCAAGTACGGCGCCTACAAGATGGCCAAGTCGGCGCTGCTGGCGATGTCGCAGTCGTTGGCGACCGAGCTCGGCGAACAGGGAATCCGGGTGAACTCCGTTGTCCCCGGCTACATCTGGGGCGACACGTTGAAGAGCTACTTCAACCACCAGGCCGGTAAGTACGGCACTACGGTGGAGGAGATCTACAAGGCGACCGCTGCCGCCTCGGATCTCAAGCGGCTACCGACCGAGGAGGAAGTCGCGTCGGCGATCCTGTTCATGGCCAGTGATCTGTCCAGCGGGATTACGGGGCAGACCTTGGACGTCAACTGCGGGGAGTACAAGGCGTGAGAACGGATGTCGGCAGCGTCGAGGATCTGCACGCCTCGGCGACCAAGGCATGCGGCCTCGACGACTTCGGCGCCGACGACGACAATTATCGCGAGGCGCTCGGCGTACTGCTCGAGTCGTATGCGCGTGAGGCGGGTTTCACCGAGCTGGGCAGCAAGATGTCGCGGTTCTTCGTGCGCAACGCGCTGGTGGCCCGACTGCTGTCTGAGGCCGCGTGGAAGCAGTACCCGCAGCATGCCGATGTGGCGATCGAGCGGCCCATCTTCGTCACCGGCCTGCCGCGCACCGGCACTACTGCGCTGCACAGGCTGCTGTGCGCCGATCCGAGGCACCAGGGTCTGGAGCTATGGCTGGCCGAATTCCCCCAGCCGCGGCCGCCGCGCGAAACCTGGTCGCAGAACGCTGTTTTCCAGCAGCTCGACGCGCAGTTCACCAAGGCGCACAACGAGAACCCGGACTACACGGGCCTGCATTACATGACGGCGGACGATGTCGAGGAGTGCTGGCAGCTGCTCCGGCAGTCGCTGCACTCGGTGTCCTACGAGACGCTGGCACACATTCCCACCTATGCACGGTGGTTGGCCAGGCAGGACTGGACGAGGCCGTATCGGCGGCATCGCAAGAACCTTCAGCTGATCGGGCTGAACGACGCCGACAAGCGGTGGGTGCTGAAGAACCCGAGCCACCTGTTCGCGCTCGACGCGTTGTTCGCGACGTACGCCGATGCGCTGGTGATCCAGTGCCACCGGCCGGCCGAGACGCTGATGGCGTCGATGTGCTCGCTGGCGGAGCACACCACTGAAGGTTGGTCGACCACGTTCGTCGGAGCGACGATCGGGCAGGACTCGCTGGAGACCTGGTCTCGCGGCCTGGAGCTGTTCAATGCCGAACGCTCCAAACATGATTCGGCCCAGTTCTACGACATGGACTACTTCGACTTCATCGCCGATCCGATCAGAGAGGTCGAGAAAATTTACCGCCACTTCGGTATCGACTTCACCGACGCGGCCCGCGCTGCGGCGGAGGCGACCCACGCCGAGAGCAAGAAGGGGCCCCGCGCGCCCAAGCACACCTACTCGCTGGCCGACTACGGCTTGACGGATGAACAGGTCAAGGAGCGCTTCAAGGGGCTCTAAGCCTGCGCGAGCAGACGCAAAGGTATCCAAAATGCGGCGTGTCGCGGCACTTTCACGTCTGCTCGCGGGAGGAAACTCAGCCGTCGCCGGGGGAGGGCGCGGAAGAGGCCTCCTCCAAACATCCTTCGGCCACAGCGTGTTTGATGCTGTCAGCGAGCTTCGGGCACGACGGGGCGCGGGCGGACTCACCGCCGGATTGCCGGATCTCGGTGAAGTACGCGCAACGCTGCGTGGCCTCGGTGCTCCACTGCACGGCGGTGTGCCCGGGGCCGAGCTTCTTCACCTGAACCGCGACATGACAGAACCGGCAGTCGACGGACACCAGCCCGGACGTCAGATACCGTTCGCGGTCACGCAGCGAGGCTTCGCGAACCGCGGCGGCACGGGTGGGGTCAGACGCGAAATTCGGTGCCCCGGAAAAATTCCGAGCACGAATTTCCGTATTTTCACCGTGATCGTGGTGGTCGTCGTGTGCGCCGTAGAGCCTCAGCATCGATCGAGCAAGCTGATCGACGTCTGGGGCCTCGTCGCGCGGTGCCATCAGGACCCCTGTTCGGCCTTTTCTTGCTCCTCGGCCTGCCGCTTGAGGTTCTCGTCGACCTCGACGTGCCACTTCTCGTTGGCCGCCGTGGTGTCGATCTCGATCTCGAAGCGGTCGGTCATATCGGGTGAGACGTCGGCGACGTCGACGTAGAACTGCTGGTACCACCGGCGCATCTGATAGACGGCGCCATCCTCTTCGACAAGCAGCGGGTTGTCGATGCGGGTCTTGTGTTTCCAGATCTCGACGTCCTGCATGAAGCCCTTGCTGACCCCTTCGGTGAACGTCTTGGCCAGCTTCTCGGTCATCGCCTCGTCCAGGCCCTTCGGCTTCTCGACGATGACACCCCATTGCAGCAGGAATGAGTCCTGAGTAACCGGGTAGTGGCAGTTGATCAGGATCGACTCGGCCTTGTAGCCGCCGTAGTTGTTGTGCAGCCAGTTGATCATGAACGACGGGCCGAAGTACGACGCCTCCGAATCCAGGTGTGCCTCACCGTAGGAGGTGCCCAGGTCGTTCACGTCGGGCCGGCCGACGTTGTGCAGGTACTGCGAGGCGATGTGACCCTCGAAGACGTTCTTGAAGTACGTCGGCAGACCGAAGTGGATGTAGAAGAAGTGGGCCATGTCGGTGACGTTGTCGATGATGTCGCGGCAGTTGGAGCCCTCGATCAGGATCGAGTGCCACCGCCAGTCGGTCCACTCGTCGCTGGCCGACTCCGGAATATCGGGAATCTGGACCTCGGGCGGTGGTGGATTGCCCTCGTGGTCATGCCAGACGAACAGCAGACCGCCGCGCACGTCGGTCGTCCACGCGCGGGTACGGGCCAGCCGCGGCGTGCGCTTGGCATAGGGCACCAGTTTGCATTTGCCGTCACCGCCCCAGCGCCAGTCGTGGAACGGGCAGGCGACTTCGTCGCCCTTGATGGTGCCCTGAGCAAGGTTGCCGCCCATGTGCCGGCAGTAACCGTCCAGCACCTTGACGTCGCCATGGGAGTCGGCGAAGACCACCAACATGGTGCCGAAAATCTCGATGCCGTGCGGCTTGCCGTCCAGGTAGTCCTTCACCGGGCCAAGGCAGTGCCAGCCACGCGCGTATCTATCCGGCAGCGCGCCGGTGTCGATCTCGCGAACGCCTGCGGTATCCGAGCTCACCTTTGGCCTCCCAATCTGTGTCTCTAACTAGAACACGTTACAGTTTTTGCCCACCGGCGCGCAATCTAAACGCGTTTTACCTGCGGTATATCTAGACGATGCCGTTGTACTCATTTGAGGGCCGATCGCCGACGATCGATCCAGGCGCGTTCATCGCGCCCACCGCCACGCTGATCGGCGACGTCCACGTCGAGGCGGGGGCATCGGTGTGGTTCAACGCGGTCATCCGCGCCGACTTCGCCCCGATCATCGTCCGCGAGGGCGCCAACGTGCAGGACTGCTGCGTGCTGCACGCCCCGCCTGGCATCCCGGTCGACGTTGGTCCCGGTGCGACGGTCGCACACGGCTGCGTGGTGCACGG
>JAJKIB010000363.1 GCA_021154745.1 Mycobacterium sp. | reverse complement strand
TACCACCTCGCTTGCGACGCCGGCAACGACCGCGCGCTGGACGAACTGCGCGCCCGAAAACGTCGCGGCGACAAGCCATTCGCCGTGATGGTGCCTGACTTGAGTACGGCTTGCAGCATCGCTCACGTCGACGACGCTTCGGCGCAGTTGCTGACCGGACCGCAGCGTCCGATCGTGCTCATGCCGCGGCTGCCCGGCGCAGTGGTGACCGACTCGGTCGCGCCGCACAACCCGGATCTCGGCGTGATGCTGGCGTATACGCCGTTGCACACACTGCTGTTCGGGCTGCCCGGTGATGAGCCGGGACCAACCGTTCTGGTGATGACCTCGGGCAATCTCGCCGGTGAACCCATCTGCTTCGACGACGACGATGCGCTCGACCGGCTGTCGCATCTGGCCGACGGTTGGCTGATGCACGACAGGGCGATCCACGTGCCGTGCGACGATTCCGTCGTCCGCGTCGTCGACGGTATCGAGTTGCCCATTCGGCGCTCGCGCGGGTATGCGCCGTTGCCCGTCGCGTTGCCGGTGCCGGTTCCGCCGACACTGGCGGTCGGGGCGGATCTGAAGAACACGATGGCTGTCGCCGACGGAAAATACGCCTGGCTGAGTCAGCACATCGGCGACATGGACGACTTGACCACCTTGTCCGCGTTCGATTCCGCACAACAGCACCTGCAGGCGTTGACCGCGGTCACCCCCGAGATCCTTGTCGCCGACGCCCATCCGCTGTACCGGTCCAGCAACTGGGCACACCGTAATTCCGCGGGCCGTCCGGTGCGCACCGTCCAGCACCACCACGCCCACATCGCAGCGGTGATGGGCGAACACGGCCTCGACGGGTCGCAACGCGTCCTCGGATTCGCCTTCGACGGAACGGGCTATGGCCCCGACGGAGCCGTATGGGGCGGCGAGGTGTTGCTCGCCGATTACAAGGACTATCAGCGGTTGGCGCGCCTGAAGTATGTGCCGTTAGCCGGTGGCGACATCAGCGTGTTGAGGCCCTACCGGATGGCGTTGGCGCACCTGTGGGCCGCCGGTCTGCCGTGGGATCACGATCTGCCGCCCGTGCAGGCTTGTCCCGCCGACGAACGCCGCGTGCTGATGCGCCAGCTCGAGACCGGGCTCGGTTGCGCCCCGACGTCCAGCATGGGCCGGTTGTTTGACGCCGTCTCCGCACTGGTGGGCGTTCGGCAGATTGTTGCCTACGAGGCACAGGCGGCGATCGAATTCGAAGGCCTTGCACGCTATGCCGACGCCGGGACCAGAACCTACGCCTTCGCCGTCGACCGCTCGCAGTCACCTGCCGACATCGATCCGGCTCCGGTGCTCAACCCAGTCGTCGCGGACCTGCACGCCGGTGTGCCTGCTGCGGTGATCGGTGCACGATTCCACCGTGCGGTCGCCGACTTGATCGTCGATCTCGCCGAAGCCGAGAGCCAGGCCGCTGGTGTCCAGACCGTCGCCCTGTCGGGCGGCGTGTTCCAGAATGCCCTCCTGTTACGACTAGCGCGGGATGGCCTGCGCGGTAAAGGCTTCGAGGTGATCACTCATCGGCTGGTGCCGCCCAATGACGGCGGCATCGCCTTGGGGCAGGTATTGGTGGGCAATGCCGGATAGACAAACACTGATGAGTGCACCACCCCCGCAACGGATTCCACTAGGACACTCGTTGTTTGCGCGCTACGCCCTGCCGCCGAACGAGCTCGGATACTGTGGGCCGGCAGACGCGAGCGTGACGGACATCGCCGCGCACGCGCGCGAGTTCGACGGGACATGGCCCTACCTGATGGCGATCGCGGAGGCATCCGGCACCGACGACCCGCTTGACGCCGGTGTGGTCGAAAATTATTGGGT
Source organism: Mycobacterium sp. (assembly GCA_021154745.1). GTDB lineage: Bacteria > Actinomycetota > Actinomycetes > Mycobacteriales > Mycobacteriaceae > Mycobacterium. Next base: position 22,142 of record JAJKIB010000363.1, on the reverse strand, counting down.
CGGCGGGCCATTGCTGGACAGGGTCGATCCCGCGACACTGCTTGACAGACTCCGCGATTCCTTCGCAGGACAAGTCACCGGCCTGCTCGACGACCTGACGGATTGCGCTGGTGTGCTCGCCCACCACAGCTTCCACGTCTTCGTCGTCTATCCATGGGTGCGGTTTCTGAGCAGAGACGCCACGACAGCGCTTCGAGTGATGCAGAGCTGCCGGATCCGTTGGGGCACAGTGGAATCTGTCGACGACGACACCGCCGTCATAGTCTCGCGCCCACTCGTGATCGACGCAGACGTTATCGCACTCGGAGACGCCACGGCCGAACGGGTGCAATGGAGAAACGACCGAGCGTCATCGATTCACTCGCCGCGCCCGGGCGACACAGTTTCGGCGCATTGGCACCGCATCTGCGACACGCTCACCGACTCTCAAACCGGCGCGTTGGCCACCGCGACACAGACCACCCTCGACCTGGCCAACGCTGCCAGAAATGGAATGTGAACTGCACCGACAAGCAACGTAGCCGCAACAATTCACCCATGATGAGGAGAGGTTATGACCGGACCGAGCGAAAACAGAATCGAAGAACCACAATCCGAACGCGGGGAGCCGGGTTCACGGGACACGGGCTCTGATGAACCATCGGGCGGACCCACAGACCGGCCGTCGGGAACGTACCGAGGAGACGAGACTGTGCCCGCGCATGACGAGCACGGCAAGCCGGATGCCGCGGCCAGCGACACGGAGGACCGCCCGCCGTCCGACACCAAGCCGGCGGTGCCGCCCTACGAAGGCCGTCAGACGAGCGCTAAGCCAGCGGGCGACCAGGGCGAGGGCCAAGGTGCGCGCACGGGAGGCGCCGTGAAACCCGAAGCCGATTCCGGCTACAAGTCTGCGGCACCGGGGGAAACGGCCGGCGGAGCCACCGCTTCGCCGGGCAACGAGCAACCCGCGGCGCAAACATCGGAGGGCCAGCGCGATGACGACGCAGTCGGACCATCGCATACTCCAGGCGTCGGCAAGGGCGAGCAAAAGCGGTAAAGGCGCAAAAGGAACATTTGGTCATATTCACGTTGGCAATTCGTTCTCGACGAGCACGCCGCCGAGGCATTGCGAGTTGCGTTCAAACAGGATTCGCCAGTCCGTCAAAACCCTTGATTCGTTGGGCTACCGGAGGAGACTGGGAACCATGACGGCCACCGCACCGCCAGCCAATGGGGCCTTCGTCGACGAGAATTTGTCCGCCGACTTGGCCGCGGCCGCACTCGACTTGGCCCGCAGGTTCCACGACGGCGCGACGCTGTGGGTGATCTCGCCGCAGTGGGAGCCGCACGCCCATCACGTCGCAGTCGAATTCGTCCACCCGGTGATCGTGGGCAAGCGAGCCCTGCCGTCGGTCGCGCTGGTCGAACCCGATCCCGTGGCCCAGGCCCGCGTCGCCACCAGCCCCGGTGACCTGCTGTTGGCCGTCGCCTCGGCCGACGAACCCGCTGTGATCGACGCCATGCGCCGTGCGCCCGCGTGGGGCGCGGTGACACTGTGGATCGGCTCAGGGCCGCGGCCGCCTGCGGGTGCCGCCAACCACGTGCTATGGATCGACTCAGACGATGCGATGGTGCCGGCGACCGGCAGGTTTGTGCTGCTGTATCACCTGTTGTGGGAGCTCACACACGTCTGCTTCGAGCACCCCGGCCTGCTGAAGCGCAGCGGCCAGGATTGCACCGACGAGTCGTGCATCACCTGCGGCGACGAGGGCCGGCTGGGTGAGATCGTCCTGGAGCCGTCCGACCCGACCGCACAGGCCCTCGTGCGCACCGCCAAGGGGGAGGAATGGGTGGACACCAGCCTGCTCGGGGTGGTCGGTGCCAACGACCTGGTTCTGGTGCACGCAGGAGCGGCGATCACCCGTCTGGAGGAGGCGTCGCGATGACGCAAGAATCGGAAAGCACTAGCTTCCTCTACCCCTTCATCGAGTCGGAGGAGACGGACGCCAGCAGCCTCCTCGACGACCTCGCGGCATCAGCTCGTGGAAAGGCCGCCGAAAGCGCACGGCTGCAACGGGAATCGCTCGACGAGTATGCGGCCGGGTTGACCGCCGCGGGAACTGCGATGGCCCAGCGGTTCCTTCGCGGCGGCCGGCTCTACACGCTGGGTAACGGCGGCAGTTCCACTGACGCCGCAACGCTCGCATCGTTGTTCAGCCGTCCCGCCAGGGGCAGGCCTGTGGCGGCGTGGTCGCTGGCCGCCGACGAGGCGGTGGTCACGGCGCTCGGCAACGACGTCGGATTCGATCTGATCTTCAAGCGCCAGATCATCGCCCACGCCCGTGACCGCGACGTCGCGATCGCACTGTCGACGTCAGGAAATTCGGAGGACTTGATGACCGCGATCACTGAGGCCAAGCAGCGTGGGCTGCTGACCATCGGGTTTTCCGGCCACGACGGCGGCAGGATGGCAGTCGCCGACGACCTCGACTTCTGCTTCACGGTGCACTCGCAGAGTATTCACCGCATCCAGGAGAGCCATGCGATGCTCGGATACCGGCTCTGGTCGGTGACCCAGGAACACATGGCCCGACCGCTCTCCGGTGCCCGCGCATGAGCACCACCGCGGACCGCGAAGACCGTGTGCTGGAACGGATCGACAAGTTCCGGCAGCGCCGGCCACGGCTGCTCGACGACGTGGTGACGCTCGCACACGGCGCGGGCGGTAAGTCGTCGGCGGCGCTTGTCGACGCGGTGTTCCTGGAGGCGTTCCGCAACGATGAACTCGAACAGCTCGGCGATGCCGCGGCGCTGGTGACCCCCTCGGGAGAACGGCTGGCGTTCTCGACCGACTCGTATGTCGTTCAGCCGCTGCGCTTTCCGGGCGGTTCGATCGGACAGGTCGCGGTGCACGGTACCGTCAACGACCTTGCGGTGTCGGGCGGGCGGCCGCGATGGTTGTCGGCGGGCTTCGTCATCGAAGAGGGCTTTCCAATCGCCGAACTACGTGAAATCGTCGCGGACATGAGCGAATCCGCAGCGCGCGCGGGCGTTCAGATCGTCACCGGTGATACGAAGGTCGTCGGCAAGGGTGCCGCCGACGGGCTGTACATCACGACGACCGGCGTCGGGATCATCCCAGAGGGCCGGCGGCTCTCACGCGACCTCGTCCAACCGGGAGACAAGGTGGTGTTGTCCGGCACGATCGGCGAGCACGGCATGGCGGTCATGCTGGCGCGGGGCGATCTTGCGATCGACGCCGATATCGCCTCGGACACCGCGCCTGTCAACGAGCTCGTCGAGGTGCTGCTGGACGCGGCGCCGTCGACGCGCTGGATGCGGGACGCAACCCGTGGTGGTGTCGGCACCGTGTGCAATGAGCTCGTCAAGGATTCGCCGTTTGCGCTGATTCTCGACGAAGCCTGTCTTCCGGTCGAACCGCAGGTGCTTGGCGCCTGCGACATGTTGGGCATCGACCCGCTGTATGTGGCAAACGAGGGCAAGTTTCTCGCGATCGTCGCACCAGAAGAATCCGAAGCGGCGATTGCCGCGATGCGCGCGCATCCGCAGGGGGCCAGGGCCACCGTCGTCGGCGAAATCGTGCCGGAACCGCCCGGAATCGTGGCCCTGCGAACGTCATTCGGCGGCAGCCGCATTGTCGACATGCTGGTCGGCGACCCGCTACCGCGAATCTGCTGAAGAGGAGAACGACGATGTGTTTGGGAATACCGGGTCAGGTCGTCGAGATCGTCGACGCCGAACAACACCTGGCCAAGGTCGACGTCAACGGGGTTCGCCGAACCATCAGCGTGCGGCTGCTCGCCGACGACAATCTGAGAGTGGGTGACTGGGTGCTCGTGCACGTCGGTTTCGCGATGGCCAAGATCGACGAGAGCGAGGCGGCGATGACACTGGATCAGGTGCAGAAAATGGGCGCCGACTACGTCAACGAGATCGAAGCGTTCAACGCCTCGGAAATAGCCTGAGGGGGTTGGCAAATGAAGTTCGTTGACGAATTCCGCGACCCGGCGGCCGCACGCGCACTGGTGAAATCCATCACCGAACTGGCTGGCGGTGACCACTTCAAGTTCATGGAGGTCTGCGGCGGCCATACCCACACCATCTACCGCCATGGCATCGAGCATCTGCTGCCCGAGTCGGTCGAGCTCGTGCACGGGCCGGGATGTCCGGTATGCGTCATCCCGATGGGCCGGGTGGACGACGCGATGTGGCTAGCCGAGCAGCCCGGCGTCATCTTCACGACGTTCGGCGACATGATGCGTGTCCCCGGTTCCAAGGGAAACCTGATCGAGGCCAAGGCCCGGGGCGCCGATGTGCGGTTCGTGTACTCCCCCCTCGATGCGCTCAAGGTCGCCATCGACAATCCGGACCGCCATGTGGTTTTCTTCGCGGTGGGTTTCGAGACCACCGCACCGTCAACCGCGGTGACGCTGGTCCGCGCCCGCAATCTGGGCGTCAAGAACTTCAGCGTGTTCTGCAACCACGTCACGATCGTCCCGCCGATCAAGGCCATCCTGGAATCGCCCGATCTGCGGCTGTCGGGGTTCCTGGGCCCCGGCCACGTGTCGACGGTGGTCGGCCTGCGGCCGTACCGCTTCGTCCCCGAGATATACGGAAAACCTATGGTGGTGGCGGGATTTGAGCCACTCGATATCCTCGCGTCGGTGCATATGCTGCTGCAACAGATCCGCGATGGGCGCTGCGAAGTCGAGAATCAGTACACCCGTGTGGTGCGTCCGGAGGGCAACACCCAAGCGCTCAAGCTGATGGCCGAGACCTTCGAGTTGCGGCCGCATTTCGAATGGCGCGGGCTGGGCTTCATCTCCCAAAGCGCCCTGAAGGTCCACCCGGATTACGCCGAGTTCGACGCGGAGCGCACATTCGAGATGCCCGGTGTTCGGGTCGCCGATCCCAAGGCATGCCAGTGCGGCGAGGTGCTCAAGGGCGTGATCAAGCCGTGGGAGTGCAAGGTGTTCGGCACCGCGTGCACACCTGAGACGCCGATCGGCACATGCATGGTCTCGCCCGAAGGCGCCTGCGCGGCCTACTACAACTTCGGCAGGCTCCACCGCGAAACGGCGCAACTTCTGGGCTCGCGCTAAGAAGGTCGCCAGAGTTGGTCGGTGGTCGTCGCCCCGCCGGGTAGCTCGACGAGTTCGATCGGAGTGGCATCGGGGTCGTACAGGAACATCATCCGCACCCCGCCGATGTCCACGGGCGGCTCGCACCGCACATCACCGAACGCCTGTAGTTGTGCATAGGTCGCGTCGATGTCCTCCACGCGCAACGACATGTTGGTGTAACCGATGTGGGGACCTGCCGGAATCGCCGGAACGTCACCGAGTGCGAGCAACTCGACCATGGCGCCGGCGATCAATCCGCCGATCATTCGTCCCTTGTCGCCGCCGCGCCCAGTAACCGCCTCGAGTCCAGCTCCTTCAAGCTCCACGTCGAACACGACGTCCATGCCAAGCACGCCCGTATAAAACGCCAGCGAGGCCTCGATGTCGGAGACCCCGATGCAGACATGCGAGAAATTCGCGATCGAGATCGGTCCGCCTTCGGTCATCTGCGTCTCCAGATTCGGTCGTAATCGCGGAACGTCATGATGAAGCCTATTGCTGCGGCGACAGCGGCTACGACGCAAATGGCGATGGTGAGCCAAAGGATGTGGATCGACGAGGCCAGCCATAGCGAAAGGTATGCGCCCATCAACAGCAGGACACCGTAGAAGGGCGTTCGTTGCGGATGGTCACCGCGGGCCATGCATTGACAATTCCCGACCGCGGCGCCAGGAAAACCTCACCACTGATCGCGCGGGACGTCGAAGTCCGCGCACAACGCGCGCCACACGTCGCGCGGGTCGACGCCGTCCTCAATGGCCTGGGCGGCGGTTCGTCCTCCGAACTGGCTGATTGCGTGGTCGACGAGCATGGACGCGCCACGGACCGCGCCGAACTGACTCTCGACGAGTTCATTGAATTCCGTCAGACGCACGCGACCCAACCTACGCCGACGGCGTCAGCGCTTCATGGCACACCCGTACCGGATCTTCGACCTCAGACACCGAAGCCCCAGCCCGTCGCGCCGCCTCCCGATATCGCGGCGACGACAGCACTTCGGCGACTGCATTCGTCAACGCCACGGCGGTCAACGGCCGCACCAGTTGCGCACTGCCTTGGCGCACAAGGCGATTCGCGATCTCCCACTGATCGCCACCGCCGGGAACCACCACCATCGGCACGCCCGCCAGCAGCGCCTTGGACACCAAGCCGTGCCCGCCGCCGCAGATCACCAGATCGGCGCGCGCCAGCAGTTCGTCCTGTCGGCCGAGGCCGATCACCGCCCACGGCGGCGTCACCACGTCGGACCCGCCCAGCCGAGACACCACCACTCGGGCCCCGTCGGGCAGCGTCTCCCCCGGTATCAGCGCCTCCAGTGCCACCTCCGTCAGGCCGCGGGCGCCGGTCAACGCCGTCGACGGCGCGACGACGACCACCGGGCCTGACCCCCGTGGCACCTCCAACACCGTTTCGGTCGGTTCGAAGTGCAGCGGTCCGACCACCACCGCCTCTTCCGGCCAGTCCGGGCGCGGCACCTCCAATGCAGGCAGGGTGGCGACAAGACGCCGCAACGGTCCGGGATCGACTGCAGGCAAACCGATTCCGACTCTGGCCGCCGACCGCTGGCGCAGGCCCTCGCGCCAGGACCGCGCGGTGAGCGCCCGCATGACCGAATCACGCAGACGCCCCCGAAGCCCGACGCCGGGAGCCAATCCGCTACCCACCGGCGGCAGGCTCTTCGACGGCCGGTAGAGCGGGGATGGGCTGAGCTCGATCCACGGCAGGCCTAGCAGCTCCGCGGCCAGCCCTCCGCATGCGGTAATCACATCGGACACCACGAGATCCGGCGCCAGGTTGCGCAGCCGCGGCACGTTGAGCGCCGCCATCCGCGCAGCCCGCTGGTGAATCTTCGCCCCGGCGTCGGTGTCATCGTCGGCCGCAGTCGGGTCAAGCCCGTCGAGCTCGACAGCCTCCACCCCCGCGCGACGTGCGGTGTCCAGCCGTTCGACGCCCGTCAGCAGCGTCGGGGTGTCCCCCGCGGCGAGGAACCGACGGCACAGCGCAATGGCCGGAAAGGCGTGCCCGGGATCCGGTCCGGCAACCACGGCGACCCGCACGCGCCTACCCTGCCACAGCGCCTGCCGACTACGCTGGCAGCCATGACCGACCAGGCTTCCCGAGTGATCTCGGACGTCGACAACGCCCGGACCGTTGAGACCTTTCTCTATGCCGTGCAGGACGAAGACTTCGACACGGCCGATTCCGCGCTGGCAGACACCATCGTGTGGCAGAACGTCGGGTTCCCCACATTGCAGGGTCGCCATCGGATCGTGAAGCTACTTCGCCGCGGTCAGGGCCGGATCGGGTTCGAGGTGAAGATCCACCGCATTGCCGTGGAGGGCAACTCCGTGCTGACCGAACGCACCGATGCGCTGATCATCGGCCCGCTGCGCCTGCAGTTCTGGGTGTGCGGCGTGTTCGAAGTGCACGCAGGACGAATCACGCTGTGGCGCGATTACTTCGACCTGTTCGACATGACCAAAGCCACCCTGAGGGGGCTGGTCGCGACCGTGTTCCCGTCATTGAAGCCGACGCTGTAATGACCGACGACACCCCCCGCACCAAGCCGAACCTCTGGCAGTACATCGGTTACAGCTACGGCAAACGGCTGCCCGATTCGATGCGCGACTGGGTCAGCAACGACTTGGCCGGCAAGGGCGCCACCATTCGGACGATGGTTCGCGCCGCAATTCCGGCCCTGCTGGTGCTGTCGCCGTTCTGGTTCATCCCGATGTCGCTCTATCTCCACCTGAGCACGACGCTGCCGATCTTCATCCCGTTCGTGCTCTTCTCCCACGCGTTGAACAAGGTGTGGCGTCGGCACCGGCTTCGTCAGCACGGCCTGGACCCCAATCTTGTCGACGAGCTGTCCCGCCAGAAGAACGCCCACATTCACCGGGCGTACATCGACAAGTACGGTCCTCGGTCAGGACCCTCCAGCTCACACGACGTCTAAGCCCCGCGCAGGCGGCCGAGTTCGTCGAACGCCTGCGCCCAGCCCAACAATCGGTCGGTGGCGTTCACCAACTCGTCGCGGTAACGCTGCTGTGACATCGGCGAGCTCGATATCGGTCCGGTGTTGGCCGCTGACACCAATTGTGCTGCGGCGGTGACCATCTCGTTGTACTGACGGGCACCGTGGTCGAGCTGCGTGGTGAACGCGGTGATCGTGGGCGCCAGGTGAGATCGCGACTGCGGCGCCGAACTGATCGCCCGCTCCATCGACACCACCTCGTTGGCGGTCGCCGCCATGGTGGCGGCGGTGTGGTTGGCCGCCGCGGACAGCTCACGCAGCTCGTCGGCGGGCAGCATCCGGCCGCGCTCCATCACGCCGAGCAGGGAGAACAACCCTCGCTCGGAGGCGGCAAGGGCGGCCATCGGTTGTCGCGCCGCCGATCCCCACGGTGGCAGCCGTCGGGTAGCCCTGGGCCGCTGCGGCGGCAACGGTGAACCCTTCAGCCACCGGTAGCGGAGGAACGACAACGTCGCCAGGAACGCCGCCCCTACCGCGATCGGCGCGGGGATGAACAGCGCCCACACTGGCGTGCTCCACGACGCCAACAGGCCCGTGACACCCACCCAGAACACGCACGAGACGGTGAAGAACAGCCCAAGGCGCAGCGCCCGCCGCCGTTTGCGCAACAACTTGGCGCGCGGATCCGCTGCCGCATTGAGCTTTTCGGCCAGCACATCCGACCATTCCGCGGCCGTATCTACTCCGCGCTGCACCAACGTGCGCCAGGCTTCTGGTCGACCAGCGCGTGAATTCACAGCCATGCCTTACGAATGCTATTGCGACAGCGGGTTTTCCGGTGCCGGCTGCTGGTCGGTGACCGGCGTGGCCGGGGCGATCGCGGTCGTGCCACCCGCAGGCAGCTGATCGCCGCGCATCGAGGCGCGGATCTGCTCCAGTCGGGAATGCCCGGCCATCTGCACACTGGCCTGCTGCACCTCCATCATCCGGCCCTGCACCGAATTCTGCGCCAACTCCGCCGAACCCATGGCGTTGGCGTAGCGGCGCTCGATCTTTTCGCGGACCTCGTCGAGACTCGGGGTGGTGCCCGGCGCGGCGATCTCACTCATCGACCGCAGTGACGCACTCACCTGCTCCTGCATCTTGGCCTGCTCGAGCTGCGACAGCAGCTTGGTGCGTTCCGCGATCTTCTGCTGCAACACCATCGCGTTCTGCTCGACGGCCTTCTTGGCCTGACCGGCGGCCTGCAGCGCCTGATCGTGCAGTCCCTTGAGGTCCTCGACGCTCTGCTCGGCGGTCACCAGTTGCGCGGCGAACGCCTCGGCGGCGTTGTTGTACTCGGTGGCCTTGGCGGCATCGCCGGACCCGGCGGCCTGGTCGGCAAGGGTGAGCGCCTGGCGCACATTGACCTGAAGCTTCTCGATGTCGGCCAGCTGGCGGTTCAGCCGCATCTCCAGCTGGCGCTGGTTGCCGATCACCTGGGCAGCCTGCTGCGTCAAGGCCTGGTGCTGGCGCTGCGCGTCCTCGATGGCCTGCTGGATCTGCACCTTCGGATCGGCGTATTCGTCGACCTTCGAGCTGAACAGCGCCATGAGGTACTTCCACGCCTTGACGAACGGATTGGCCATGGGTTCATTCCGCCTTCGTGTCGTTGAGTTGCTCTAGTGCCAACTTAGTGGTTTCCCGCAGATCACCACAGCCCTGCGGGTGATTTCCAAGATCGGGCGACGGGGGGTTCAGGCCACCGCCATCGAGACGACCTGCGGGATGACAACCTTCGTGGTCGCGTCGATATTGGCGGCGCTCGCAGGGGTGATTGCGGCCAGTTCCTCGCGGGCCATCTCCTCGCCGGCGTCCGAGAGCACGCGCGACAGCGGAACGTCCAGGGCACCGCAGATGGCACTGAGCAGTTCGCTCGACGCCTCCTTGCGGCCGCGTTCCACCTCGGAGAGGTAGCCGAGGCTGACCCGGGCGGTATCCGATACCTCACGCAGGGTGCGGCCCTGATCGGTGCGGGCACGACGCAGCACGTCGCCGATCACCTCGCGCAGCAATGCCGTCATCGTGCTCTCCTCCCTCGGTGGTTATTAGGGCAACGCTGCGCGGCGGCGGGTTGGTTCCCGGATGGCACAGATCACTATGGTCGGCTCTTCGCGCAAGCGCTCATCGCTGCCGCTCGACAAGAACCCGCAGCCGGGCCACGGCCTCGTGCACCGCCGCGATCCGGATATCCCAGCGTGAACCGGGCAGCACCAGCTCGACGACCTCGGTGTCGATGGGGCCGGCAAGTCCCAGGAACACGGTGCCCACCGGATGGCCGCCGTGCGGCTCGGGGCCGGCCACCCCCGTCAGGCCAATGCCCCAAGTCGAGGCGCAGCGCTGTCTTGCCCCGACGGCCATGGCCCGCGCGGTGGGGGCGGCGACCGGGCCGACCGCGTCGAGCAGCTGAGGCGCCACCCCGGCCAGTGCGATCTTGGTGTCTTCGATGTAGGTGACCAGGCCACCCCGCAGCACCACACTGGCGCCCGCCACCCCGGCCAGGGTGGCTGCCAGCAGGCCGGCGGTCAGCGACTCGGCGGTCGCGACACTCTGCCTGCGCACGGTCAGATCGGCGACGAGCGCGCGAGCGTCCTCAGTGACCAGCGGGTCGTCCATGTGAATCCTTGACCGCAGACACGACATAGTCCACGCCGGTGAGCACCGTCAGCACCACCGCGGCCCACATCACCACCCATGCGCCGGTCAGCCAGAGCCCAGAAAGCGGCATCACGAACAGTCCGATTGCGACGGCCTGGACGAGCGTCTTCAGTTTGCCGCCGCGGCTGGCCGGGATAACCCCGTGGCGTAGCACGACGAATCGCAAGACGGTGACGCCGATCTCGCGTGCCATGATGACCACGGTCACCCACCACGGCAAATCACCCAGTATCGACAACCCGATCAGCGCCGCACCGATGAGCGCCTTGTCCGCGATCGGATCGGCCAACGTGCCGAACTCCGTCACCATTCCGTAGCTGCGAGCCAGCGCGCCGTCGAACCGGTCGGTGATCACAGCGACCGCGAAGACGATGAATGCGGCTATCCGCCAAAAAGTTTCATGGCCGTCGCCGACGAACAGCACGACCAGGAACACAGGCACCAACACCAGCCGCACGCCGGTGAGTAGGTTTGCGATATTCGCCACACGGGCGCGCGGAACCACCGGATCGATATGGGGTTGGCCCGACACCGCAACAGAATATAGGTTGCCCGAGCCGATACCCTCGCACGTGTGAACGCTGTGCCCGATGACTACTCGCCCGAGGGCTCGTCGGTGCCCGAGCGGCTAGTCGTCCGGCGTGCCCGCACGTCTGACATCCCAGCCATGAAGGCGCTCGTCGACATCTACTCCGGCAAGATCTTGCTGGAGAAAAACCTCGTGACGCTCTACGAGGCGGTCCAGGAGTTCTGGATCGCCGAACTCGACGGTGAACTGATCGGCTGCGGAGCGTTGCACGTGTTGTGGTCGGACCTCGGCGAAGTGCGCACGGTCGCAGTGCACCCGAAGGTCAGGGGGCGAGGCGTCGGACATGCGATCGTCGATCGGTTGCTCGACGTGGCCAGGGAACTCCATCTGGAGCGGATCTTCGTGCTGACCTTCGAAGTCGAGTTCTTCTCCCGGCACGGCTTCCAGGAGATCGACGGCACGCCGGTCACTGCGGAGGTCTACGAGGAGATGTGCCGGTCCTATGACACCGGTGTCGCGGAGTTCCTCGACCTGTCCTACGTGAAGCCGAACATTCTCGGCAATACCCGAATGTTGTTGACGCTCTAGCGATTTGTGTGCGTTTAGGAGCGGTGAGCGCAACAAGACTCACACAAATCGCTACTCGGCTAGTCGGCCTCGTCGCCGTCGCCGCCTGCCGCGTCCGAGCCGCCGCGGATCAGCGCCAGCGTCCCCGCAAGCTCGTCGGGCTTGACCAACACCTCACGCGCCTTGGAACCCTCGCTGGGCCCGACGATGCCCCGGGTTTCCATCAGATCCATCAACCGGCCGGCCTTGGCGAAGCCCACCCGCAGCTTGCGCTGCAGCATCGAGGTCGAGCCGAACTGGCTGGACACCACCAGCTCGACGGCCTGCAGGAAGACGTCCATGTCATCGCCGATGTCGGGGTCGACGTCGGTGCGCTCGCTGTTGGTCTTGGCCTTGGTGACGCCCTCGGTGTACTCGGGCTCCGCCTGGTCCTTGCACGCCTGCACGACGGCGTGGATCTCTTCGTCGGATACGTAGGCGCCCTGCAGCCGGACCGCCTTGTTGGCGCCCATTGGGATGAACAGCCCGTCGCCCATGCCGATCAGCTTCTCGGCGCCCTGCTGATCGAGGATGACGCGGCTGTCGGTCAGCGACGACGTCGCGAACGCCAGCCGGGACGGCACATTGGTCTTCATCAGGCCGGTGACGACGTCCACCGACGGCCGCTGGGTGGCCAGCACCAGGTGGATGCCCGCGGCGCGGGCCTTCTGGGTGATCCGCACCACCGCGTCCTCAACGTCGCGCGGTGCGGTCATCATCAGGTCGGCGAGCTCGTCGACGATTGCGACGACATACGGGTATGGCCGGTACTCGCGCTGGCTGCCAAGCGGCGCGGTGATCTCACCCGAGCGCACCTTCTTGTTGAAGTCGTCGATGTGGCGCACCCGGCTGGCCTGCATGTCCTGGTAGCGCTGTTCCATCTCCTCGACCAGCCACGCCAGCGCGGCGGCCGCTTTCTTCGGCTGCGTGACGATCGGCGTGATCAGATGCGGAATGCCTTCGTACGGCGTGAGTTCCACCATCTTGGGGTCGATCAGGATCATCCTGACCTCCTCCGGGGTGGCCCGCGCCAGCAACGACACCAGCATCGAGTTGACGAAGCTTGACTTGCCCGAACCCGTCGAGCCGGCGACGAGTAAGTGCGGCATCTTCGCGAGGTTGAACGAGATGTATTCGCCCTCAATGTCTTTACCCAATGCGATCACCAGCGGATGGTGGTCACCGCGCGTCGAAGGGTCGGTCAGCACGTCGGCCAGCCGCACCATTTCCCGGTCGACGTTGGGCACCTCGATGCCGACTGCGGACTTGCCGGGAATCGGCGCCAGCATCCGCACGCTCTCGGTGGCCACCGCGTAAGCGATATTACGTTGCAGCGCAGTGATTTTCTCGACCTTGACGCCGGGTCCCAGCTCGACCTCATATCGCGTGACCGTCGGACCACGCGTGCAGCCGGTCACGGCGGCGTCCACCTTGAACTGCTGAAGCACCTCCGTAATGGATTCCGCCATGCGGTCATTGGCCGCGGTGCGCCGTTTCGGCGGATCGCCCGCCTTCAGCAGCTCCAGCGGCGGCAGCGTGTATGGCCCGTCGACGACTCGATCCAGTGACAGCGTTTCCTTCTTGGCGGGTTTCTTGCGGCGGGTCTTGGCGGTCGGCTCAGGAACCGTGGGCGCTTCGTCGTCGATCGGGTAGTTGTCCATCGGGGTGCCGCTCGGCCACGCCTGGGCCTCGTCGACGCTGTAGGCCGATGGATCGTCGTAATAGCCGTCCGAGAAGTCTTCGGGCTCCTCGGCGTAACGCTCTGGCTCGTCGTACTCCTCGTCGTACTCCTCACCGCGGAACGCACGCGTGGAGAACATCCGCTGCACGGTCGACGGCACCTCGCGGATCGTCGTGCCGGTCACCAGCAGCACGCCGAACAGCGCGCCGATGAACAGCAGCGGCGCGGCGATCCATTCGGTCAGCCCGTCCGACAGCGGACCGCCGATCGCAAAGCCGAGGAATCCCGCGGCGTGCCGGCGTAGGGCTTGCTCCATCGGCGAACCCGCCCACAGATGCCACAGCCCGAGTGTGGGCAGCGTGATCATTGCCGCGCCGAGGATCAGCCGCGGCCGTGCTTCGGGGTCCGGTTCGGTGCGCATGAGCACCACCGCGATCGCAGTGAGCACGATCGGAACAAGCACGACGGCCGAACCGATCAGCACGCGAAGGAAGTCGTCGATCCACGCGCCGACTGGGCGTGCAGCGTCGAACCAGGAACTGGCGGCGATCACCACGGCGATGCCCAGCAGCGCCAGTGCGATGCCGTCCCGGCGGTGGCCGGCCTCTAGGTCGCGCGCGCGGCCGACGGACCGGGCGGTGGACCCGGCGCCCTTGGCGAGCATCAACCAGCCAGCGCGGACACCGCGTCCGACGGTCGCCCCTGCGGACGAGATGGCCGACGGATGGTGGCGCCGAGCCGGTTTGCGGCGGGGCGCCGATGGTCGCCTCGGCCGCGACCCGCTCCGTGAACTGGCCTTTGACCTGCTCGAACGGGCACCGGATCGGGCGGCGGTCTTACTAGGCATGCCTGCAAGACTAGTCGCACAGGCCCCATATTCACCATCTGCCACACTGGTCACAGAAAGGTCTCAATTGGACCGGCGTCGCGCTCTACGGTGCCGAAATGACAACATCCGAGGCCGAGACGGCTTTGCCTACCTCAAGCAAGGTGCTCTGCGCTGTCTACGGCGCCATCGCGATCGCCGCGCTGATGGCGACCTGGAGGCCAAAATGTGGCCTACTTCGATGATCCAGGCGGTTTCGTGCTCGACTTCTTCAACGACACCAAAGTCACACCGGGCTCGAGATCCATCACTGTCGACTTCGTGCTGTTCGGGCTTGCCGTCGCGATCCTCATGGTCATCGAGGCGCGTAAGCACGGAGTCAGGTTTGTCTGGGCTTACATCGTCGGCGGCTTCGCCATCGCGATCAGCGTGACCTTCCCGCTTTTTCTGATCTCCCGCGAGCTTCGCGTCGGCAGGACCGAGACAACTCGGTTGGGCGCCATCGACACCGTCCTGCTCGTCCTGCTCGCCGTCGTAGCGGCGGTTCAGACGATATGGGTCGACATGGGCTGACAAATACCGAAACCCGCTAGGTACGCTAGGCATCCGTCCCAGCACGTACTCATCGAGGAGTCATCGCCCATGCCCGTCACTGTCGTCGCCACCATGAAAGCCAAGCCCGAGTCGGTGGACGCGGTCCGAGACGCGTGTACGAAGGCCATCGAGGCGGTGCACTCCGAACCCGGCTGCGATCTCTACTCGCTGCACGAGGCCGACGGAACCTTCGTTTTCGTCGAACAGTGGGCCGACGCCGACGCACTGAAGACACACAGCACCGCGCCCGCGGTCGGCGCCCTGTTCGGCACGGTCGGTGAGCTTCTCGACGGTGCACCGGACATCAAGATGCTGCAACCCGTCGTCGCGGGCGACCCGGCCAAGGGCCAGCTGCGTCCCTGACGAGCGCTCGCGCGAGGAAGTGAGAACACAGATGGGCTCCCTCGCAGGCAAAGTCGCGTTCATCACCGGCGCGGCCCGCGGTCAGGGCCGTGCGGAGGCAGTCCGATTGGCGTCCGACGGGGCGAACATCATCGCTGTCGACATCTGCGACCAGATCGCTTCGGTGCCTTACCCATTGGCCACCGCCGACGATCTAGCGGCCACGGTCAAGCTCGTTGAAGACACCGGCGCGCGAATCGTCGCGAGCCAGGCCGATGTTCGCGATCAGGCGTCATTGGCCACCGCCTTGCAGGCCGGGTACGACGAATTCGGCCGGCTCGACATCGTCGTCGCCAACGCGGGCATCGCGCCGATGGAAGCCGGCGCCGATGGCTGGCGCGACGTCATCGACGTCAACCTCACCGGCGTGCACCACACGGTCGAGGTCGCGAAGGGCACGATGGTCGAGCAGGGCGACGGCGGTTCCATTGTCCTGATCAGTTCAGCTGCCGGCCTCATCGGCATCGGCAGCGACGACCCTGGATCCATCGGATATACCGCAGCCAAGCACGCAGTGGTCGGACTGATGCGGATATACGCCAACCATCTTGCGCCGCACAATATTCGGGTCAATTCGATCCATCCGACCGGGGTGAACACGCCGATGATCAACAACGAGCACACCCGGGCATGGCTGGAGCGGTTCGTCGCCGAGTCCGAAACACCCGTCGATTGGGGCAATGCCATGCCGGTAGACGCCGTCGAAGCCGAGGACATCGCCGCCGCGGTGGCGTGGCTGGTCTCCGACGAGGCCCGTTACGTCACAGGTATCACGCTTCCGGTGGACGCCGGACTTGCCAACAAACGCTGACCATGGCGCGAAATCCTGCCGCACAGACCGCCTTCGGCCCGATGGTTCAGGTGGCCATCGAACAGTACGAGCCGCCGGAACGCCGGCTGGTCGACGACGACCTCGCCCTGCAGATCTTGCCCGCCGGCCAACGGGCGATCGTTCGTGCGATGCGGTGGCCGCTACTGCGTCGCCTGTCGGTATGGGCCGGCGAGCGGGCCGTGCCCGGCTCGTGGTCAATCATCGCCTGCCGAAAGCGCTTCATCGATGACAGGCTGGCCGAGGACCTGGAGACCATCGATGCCGTCGTTGTTCTCGGTACGGGCATGGACACCAGGACGTACCGTCTCGCGCGTCGCTCCGACATTCCGGTATTCGAGGTCGACCTTCCGATCAATATCGCACGCAAGAAGTCCGCTGTGCAGCATGCGATTGGAGCGGTACCCACCTCAGTTCATCTGGTGCCCTTGGACTTTGAGCGCGACGACCTGATCGGTGCACTGAGCGGGCACGGCTATCGTGCGGACGCCCGCACATTCTTCATCTGGGAAGGCGTGACGCAGTACCTGACCGAGGATGCGGTTCGGGCCACACTCGGCGCGCTTCAGCCTGCCCCGCCGGGGAGCCGGCTGGTGTTCACCTATGTTCGCCGGGACTTCATCGACGGGGTGAACATGTACGATGCCGAAATTCTGTACAAGCGATTCAGGCAACGGCGGCAGGTTTGGCGCTTCGGGCTGGACCCCGACCAGGTTTCGGAATTCGTGGCCGAATACGGCTGGCGGCTCGTCGAGCAGGCGGGACCAGACTACTTCTTGCGCGATTACATTGAGCCGACGGGCCGCGCCCTCACCGCATCTCAGCTCGAGTGGTCGGCATACGCGGACAAGGTTTAGCCCGGACGCCCCCCATTCCCCAGCGTGATCGGCTGCGGCAGTGATGCCTAGATCTCGATGACCGTGGGGACGATCATCGGCTGGCGGCGGTAGGTCTCCCCCACCCACTTGCCGACGACCCGGCGGACCGCCTGGGCGATCCGGGTGCTTTCGGTAACGCTGTCGGCGGCAAGGACTTCCAGCTCGTCTTCGATTTTGCGCGCCACCGCCTCCAATGCCTTGGGGTCTTCCGAGAAGCCCCGCGACTGCAGATGCGCAGGAGCCGCCGGCTTCCCCGTGCCGCGGTGCACGACCACCGTCACCGCGATGAAACCCGACGACAAAACCAAGCGTTCACCCAAGGTCGCCTCACCGACGTCACCGGTGATCAACCCATCGACGAACATCTTGCCGGTCGTCACCGCCCCTGCGATGCTCGCCCTGCCCGCTACCAGGTCGACGCTGACGCCATTCTCGGCCAACATGATCGACTCCGGCGACACACCGGTGCGCTCCGCCAACCTGGCGTTCGCCCGCAGCATCCGCCACGTCCCATGCACCGGCATCACATTGCGCGGCCGCACAGCGTTGTACAGGAACAACAACTCGCCTGCGTAGGCATGACCCGAAACATGTATCCGCACTTGCGCGTTGGTGACGACTCGGACGCCGATCTTGGCCAGCGCGTCCAAAACACCGAAGATCGCTTCCTCGTTACCCGGGATCTGCGATGACGACATGATGATCAGATCACCCGACGTCAGCGTGATGCTGCGATGCTCGCCGCGCGACATCCGCGACAACGCGGCCATAGGCTCGCCCTGAGTTCCGGTGGTGATCAGGGTGACCCGCGAGGGCGCCATCATCTCCGCGGCGCCGATATCGATCACGTCGTCGGTCGCGACGTTGAGGTAGCCGAGCTCCTTGGCGATTCCCATGTTGCGCACCATCGACCGGCCGACGAATGACACCTTGCGGCCAAGCGCCACCGATGCATCGATGATCTGTTGCACGCGAGCGACATTGGAGGCGAAGCAGGCCACTATGACCCGCCCTTCGGCGCTGCGGATCAGCCGGTGCATGTTGGGCCCGATCTCGCTTTCCGACGGTCCCACTCCCGGAATCTCGGAATTCGTTGAGTCACAGAGGAACAAGTCCACGCCAGCGTCGCCCAACCGCGACATTCCTGGCAGGTCGGTCGGCTCGTCGTCCAGCGGAAGTTGGTCGAGCTTGATGTCGCCGGTGTGCAGTATGGTGCCGGCACCGGTGTGTATCGCTATCGCGAGGCAGCCCGGAATCGAGTGGTTGACGCGAAAGTACTCGCACTCGAACACCCCGTGCTTAGAGCTCTCACCCTCCGCCACTTCGATGAACACCGGTTTGATCCGGTGTTCCCGGCACTTTTCCGCCACCAGAGCGAGCGTGAACTTCGATCCCACGACCGGGATGTCGCCACGTAGCTTGAGCAGGAACGGAATCGCGCCGATGTGATCCTCGTGTGCATGCGTCAGCACCAGCGCTTCAACGTCGTCGAGGCGGTCCTCCACGTGGCGCAGATCCGGCAGGATCAAGTCGACCCCGGGCTCATCGTGCGTCGGGAACAACACCCCGCAGTCGACGATCAATAGCCGGTCGAGATGCTCGAAAACGGTCATGTTGCGCCCGATTTCGCTGACACCACCCAGCGCAGTCACCCGCAAACCGCCTGGGGCCAGCGGCCCCGGCGGTTTGAGTTCTTCGTTCACTATCGCAGCACCGCGGCGGCGCGCATGTCGGCAGCCAGCGTCTCGAGCTGTTCAGGAGTGGCCGGCACCTGAGGCAGCCGGGGATCACCCACCTCGATGCCCTGCAGGCGCAGTCCCGCCTTGGCCAAAGTGACGCCACCGAGCCGCGCCTGGGCGTCGCTGAGCGGCCCGAGCGTGACGTTGATCTTGCGCGCCGTCGCGATATCGCCAGAGGTGAACGCCGACAACATGTCTCGCACCTGACCGGCGGCGAGGTGGCCCCATACGCTGACAAAGCCGACTGCACCCATCGCCAGCCACGGCAGGTTCAGCGCGTCGTCTCCGGAGTAGTACGCCAGCCCGGTCTCGGCGATGATCTGCCCACCGCCGTGCAGGTCGGCCTTGGCGTCCTTGACGGCCACGATGTTCGGATGCTCGGCCAGCGTGCGGATGGTGTCCCACTCAATCGGCACGACAGAGCGCGACGGAATGTCGTAGAGAATCACCGGCACGTCGGTGGCATCGGCGACCGCGGTGAAGTGCGCGACCAGCCCGGCCTGCGGCGGGCGCGAGTAATACGGCGTCACCACCAGCAGGCCGTGCGCGCCCTCGGCCGCGCACGCCTTCGCCAGATGGACGCTGTGCGCGGTGTCGTAGGTGCCCGCACCGCCGATGACCCTGGCGCGGTCGCCGACCGCCTCCAGCACCGCGCGCAGCAGCGCGATCTTCTCGTCGTCGGTGGTCGTCGGCGACTCGCCGGTGGTGCCCGACAGCACCAAGCCGTCGCAGCCGGAGTCGACAAGGTGGGTGGCGAGCCGGCCCGCGGCATCGGTGTCCAGCGACCCGTCGGGCTTGAACGGAGTCACCATCGCGGTCAGCACGGTGCCCAATCGGGCCGTCACGTCGAATCCGCCGGTGCTCACGGACACCAAGATTACCTGTTCGACCTCACGCTTCGGTGGACTGGATCGGGCCAGCTCCGTCAAGCCTCCGTGGCCAGCGGGCTGGTTGCCACCTCTGTGCCGTCGGCCAGCGTGGAGATCTCGAAGTCCGAGAAAACCTGAGGGGCCAGGTCAATGAGCTGCCGCAGGCACTCGATCGCCAGCCGGCGGATCTCGACGTCGGCGTGCTCGCTGGCCCGCATCGCGATGAAATGCCGCCACGCTCGGTAATTACCGGTCACCACGATCCGCGTCTCGGTTGCATTGGGCAGCACTGCGCGCGCAGCCTGCCGCGCCTGCTTGCGCCGCAGCACCGCGTTGGGCTGGTCGGCGAACTTGGCCTCCAGCCTTGCCAACAGCTCTATATAGGTCGCTCGGCTGGCGTCCGCGGCGGCCTTGAAGATCTCCTGCAATTCCGGGTCGTCCTCCATCCCCGGCGGCACGACCACCTCCGAGTCGTGCTCGGGGACAAAGCGCTGCGAGAGCTGCGAATACGAGAAGTGCCGATGTCGGATCAGCTCGTGGGTGCAGGACCGCGAGATTCCGGTGATGTAGAACGACACCGACGCGTGCTCGAGCACCGAGAAGTGGCCGACGTCGATGATGTGACGCAGGTACGCCGCGTTCGATGCCGTTCTGGGATTGGGTTTTGCCCAGCTCTGGTAGCACGCCCGGCCGGCGAACTCCACCAGCGCAGGACCGCCGTCGGCGTCGGTGCTCCACGGCACCTCCGGCGGTGCCAAGAAGTCGGTCTTGGCGATCAGTTGCACGCGCAGCGGCGCGGTCTCAGCCACGAGCTCACAGTATCCGGCGATGATGTGCACCTTCGCACCCCTTCACCTGCTACGTTGGCGCGGTCCGAGGTACTCCAATCATCAGGTGGAGATCCATGGGCGGCTCGAGTACAAATCCTTCGCCCATTCACCTCTTGCGTCGCGGCTCGAGGCCGGCGCGCAGATCGGGGCGGGTCAGGCGAAGGTGCTTGTGCTCGTTTGTGCCGTCGTGGTGGTCCTGCAAAAGCGTGAGCCTGTCCTTCGTCCGCGGCGACGATCGCGCGCCCGATTTCAGGTCGCAGTCCAGTGCAGACAACGACCAGTAGCCCTTTCGCACTTCAGTCCGTGAGCACGCCGGCCCGCTGCATCGCCATGGTGATGAGCTCGAAATCAATGGCGCCGTGATGGCGCGCCAGCTCATCGGCGTCGTCTCCGCGGCCGTCCGCGATCGCGAGCACCAGTTGTTCGTGTTCGTGCATGGCGCGTAATTCCATGGTGCGCATATTCGATGGCTCTCCCCAAAGGTGCGCAGGGGAGCCGATACTCACCGTCGCCTTGAGGTCGAGCAGGACCTGCTTGAGGACTTCGTTGTGGGCGGCGTCCATGATCGCGAGATGAAACTGGCTGTCGGCCTGTTGGGCGTCCAGACCGCTGTCGGCGGTTCGGTATGCCTCGAATCTCGCCTGCAGCACGGACACATCGTGGTCGGAGCGGGAGTCCGCGGCAGCGCGGCAGACCGTGCCCTGCAGCCGGCACAGCGCATCGCAGCGGTCGCGTAGTTCGTCCAGGCGCGTGCGCAGCGTGCGGCCGACCACATCGGTGGACGACTCCGGCCATTGGTCAAGCACATACGATCCGCCACCGCGGCCCCGCCGCGTCTCGAGCAGGCCCCGCTCCACCAACCGCGCCAACGCGGCCCGCACCGTCATGCGTCCCGCCCCTAGCGATGCGGCCAGGTCGCGTTCCACCGGCAGGCGCGCGCCGGGTAGGTATTCGCCGATCGCGATCGCGGTGATCAAGCGGTCGGTGATCTCGTCGACCCGCGACGGCATGTCCAGCTGCCGATGGAGCAGCCCCGACGTTGCCGGTGCGCCATTGTGGGCCATGTCCCGATTTCCCCTCGCTCGTTGGGGCAATGTTAATTCCTGATCAATGGTCTTGCCATGGGACCTTTGCGGGTTCATTCTGATCGCCATGACCTGTACGACCCGGCTGGTGCCGTTCCGCGACCACGAAACCTGGGTACAAATCACCGCACCTGACGATCCGCGCGACGGCGCCCTGCCCCTGTTCGTCCTGCATGGCGGCCCGGGAATGGCCCACAACTACGTACGCAACATCGCCGAGCTGGCGGCCGAAACCGGGCGGACCGTCATCCACTACGACCAGATTGGGTGCGGTAAAAGCACGCACCTGCCCGACGCCCCCGCCGACTTCTGGACGCCGGACCTGTTCGTCGACGAGTTCCATACCGTTCGCCATGCGCTCGGCACCGACGAATACCGCCTGCTCGGCCAGTCCTGGGGCGGCATGCTGGGCGCGGAGATCGCGGTCCGGCAGCCGTCGGGCCTCGCGTCACTGGCGATCTGCAATTCACCCGCGTC